>JAXHTB010000341.1:0-4384 GCA_034190185.1 Spirochaetota bacterium
ACTCCTGCTAATATTTTACATTTTTCATGAAGACCTAAATCTCTTACAACCTTCATCCATTCCTTGAACATCTTCATGTCATATATGCACTGAGTCTGAATAAAATCAACACCAGCCTCATTGTTTAAACTTCATCCTTTTACCTTATTCCTCTCAATATCTTCTATTACATAATGATGTATACCAATGGGTATAAGCTTAAATAATAAAAATTCGCATCATTTTTATACTATCTGTCAATAATCAGCATCAACAGCCTAAAAAATCTGACTAGAAGCAAGATCAATTGCAAATTTAATAAAATATTGACTTTGCCTTTCTGTTTGAATTGAAACCGAACATCTAATCAAGATATTTCAATTATTCTAATTTTATCAAGTAAAATTCTACTCAATTGAGCTATGCTTTTTTAGGTGCTCAACTATTTCTGTATGACCGCATATTGTTGCGATATCTAGAGCCGTGCTACCTTTAGGGAATTTTCTGTATTGTTTATAAATTTTGTAATTAACATCTGCGCCATTTTTAACGAGTACCTTAACCATTTTTATTTTTCCTATCCATGCTGCATGATGCAATGCTGTCCAACCTGATTTGTCTTTTGCGTTTATGTTTGCACCCTTGGAAATTAGTAGCTCTGTTATTTCTGGATTTGTAAAAGTAATAGCATAGGTTAAAGGTGTAATATTATAATTATCCTGTGCATTTATATTAGCACCATGATTTATGAATATCTTTGAAATTTCATTTCTCTTGTATTTTATTGCAGAATGCAGAAGCGTCTCTCCGTTATCATTCCTCGCATTTAAATTTGCGTCCAGCATTACTAATCGTTTTGCTTCATCAATATTGTTTTCTTCAATAGCAACATATAATAAGCTCTTGGCGTTTAGGTCCCTTGCATCAGGATCGATGCCTCTTCCCAATGCCTTCCTCGGCTTGTTCAGGTTGTAATGTGATAGCGCATCAGGATAGTAGCCCAGTGAGACAATGTTTACAGTTGTTGGCCTGCTGGGAATAGTTGATGTTAACACCGACTTTTTATTATGATACACAGTTATCGGGAATACCAGTTTCTTTTTACTCCAACTAACCCATACATATTCCGGTAAGAATCGTACAAAGCGGTATGTTCTTGATATATCCAGAACCTTTTTTGATTTTTTAACACTTTTTTTATACGAATCTTTTGCAATGTTGTAACCCCATACAGGACCTGTAATTATAGGAATAAGTCCTATCACTGCAATTTCACTGCTTTTCAGCCAAGCCCCAAGTAGTACAATACTCCCTCCAAGAGCTATCCCGCCAGCTGCAATTACTACTCCAGCAGTTATTCCTGCTAGTGTTCTGGTTGTACCTTCTATAGTAGTAACTAGTGCTTTTTGGCTGTATCTTGAATCCTGAATAAGATCTTGAATCTCATTATCCCTGACAAAATGCCGTTTATACCAGTATAATGAGTTCGGCGCTCGATTCATTGCCGCTGAATAATTCTCTGAATCCTTAAGTATTAGACTGTTTTCTAAACCTCGACTCCTAAATTTTATGCCTCTAAAACCCCTAAAGGGGTTAGCCTTGAGTTTGGGAGACCATTTGGGTTCTGGTCCGATGCCGCCAAGAACAATAACTAAATTAGCTGGAGGTTCCTCAAGATTGGCAAGTTCTTTTGCCCATTTAAGTGATCGGTTCATATTTGCAGCAACCCTGAAATCTACCTGCGCTTCTTCCCACTCACCGCACATTGTCCATACACCAGCAAGGATAATCCTAATAAGAGGATCATCGAATCGACCCTCTTCGCTCCAGTGCATGCTAAGCAAATTAGAACATATCTTTGCTTCTACACGTGCTTTTTCAAATTCACCTTTCATTGAATATCCCCAGCTAAGCAGCAGATGCAGCCATATTACTTCGTGTTCTGATGCATAGTATCCTTCTGGAGTTTCAAGATAAAAAAATGATTTTAGTTCTCGAGATACCTTGAACCGCACACGGTTTTTGATTTTTGTAGCATAATACCGAAGTTTTTTTATGTCTGGATTGCCAAGAAGTAGATTAAGATATGTCTCTTCCATTGTAGTTATAAATCCGCCTTTCTCTCCTCCTGGGAGATTGTTGAGAGCTTCCTTTATCTTCCATTCTTTCAAGGATTGGGTCGATCTATTATATTCTTTTTTTGTAAGTAGTCTGCTATTAGAGCATTGAAAAAGGATTAAAACGGTTAATATGATCAATATTTTATATTTAGTATTGAAAGATATACCTTTATCGATTAATATTATTCTAAATATAGCACCAATTGATTTTCTTAGCAAAAATAAAATTGATATATTTCTCATCACTTTTCCTTGTTTAAAATGATTATAAAGGCAATCCTATAAAAAATTTTTTTTGTGATCTTTTTCGAAATTTTATAATTAGGATTTATAATGGAATTTATTATATATCATAAATATAGTTAATGATTATTAAAAACTATTACAATAATTTTTTTCTTTATTTGTTATTTTACTGCATCGGAATTTTCAAAAATTCCATGGACGTTATTTTTGGAAATTTACATTTTTAAGCAGCAAAATAATCCACGGATGGCTTATTATATAAAACTTAAAAAATAAATTAATATTCCTTTTTGACAACTGGATATTTTGTGATATTATTGCACAAATATCAATTATATGAAAAAAAGATTTATAATTATCTTTCGATATGGAGAATATTGAAATATGAGCAGCGTTTTTTATCTTAAAATGATATTAATTATTGTATTTGCTACATCTTATAATGCTTGCAGCGAAAAAAAGAATATGAACATGGTTCCTAAGGAACAGGTAAATGCCGATAAATCTACAAATTACAGATACATACTAAGGGAAATGATAAAAAGGGATAAATTAAGAGACGAAAAAAAAATAAAGAACAAATTTAAAGAATAATACTCTATATTTTATCAATTAAGAACTGTAATATTGAAATATTGACTTTATAAATGCAGGAAATAAATTTTATGAAGAAAAAAATTGAAAATGCTAATTATATTTTATCTCCTATATCTAAGGAAAGATATAAGATTGAATTTAAATTGGGTAAACTTACTAAAGAACATGCAAAAAATATAAGGGGCTGTTACTGGAGTAAAACTGAACAAACCTGGGTTATGCCGCAAACCCAAGAAGCTATTCTGCAATTAGAAAACCTTTTTACATTAAAAATACAAAATAATAATGCTATATTAAATCCTAAGAATAAAACTAATTTTGCAGAAAAATCGGGAAACCATTCAAGTAATATAAAAAAAACGATTCCCCAAAAAACCGCAATTCCTAAAGAGTATATTGATACATTAAAATTAAAAGGTTACAGTAATGCTACAATAAAATCCTACAAAATCCACTTGAGTAGATTCCTATCATATTATAATAATATTGAACCGCATGAAATTAGTGATGAACAGGTGCGTGAGTATTTATTACATCTTATCAATGATAATAATTTATCAGTTTCGTATCAAAATGTTGCAATAAATTCTATTAAGTTCTATTATGAAAAAGTGCTGAGAAGAACTGCAGATACCTACTACTTTCAACGACCTAAAAAAGAAAAAAAACTCCCTATTGTCTTAAGTGAAGAAGAGATTACTGAAATATTAAGACAAATTTCGAACCTTAAACATAAATGTATCATTTATATAATTTATTCTGCAGGTTTAAGGCTTAGTGAAGTAATAAATTTACAAATTAGCGATATCGATTCCAAAAGAAAAGTAATAACAATCAGAGGTGGCAAAGGGAAAAAAGATAGAATAACTCTATTATCTGAAACAATTTTAGTACTTTTACGGGAATATTATAAAGAATACAAACCTCAAAAATGGCTGTTTGAGGGTCAAAAAGGAGACAAATATAGCCCGACAAGTATTCAGAAAATATTCAAAACTGCCTTAGCTAAAACAAAGATAACGAAAAATGCCTCTATTCATACACTAAGACATAGTTTTGCAACACATCTTCTGGAAAGAGGCACGGATTTGAGATATATTCAGGAATTGCTTGGACATAGCAGTCCCAAAACTACAGAAATATATACACATGTCACTAAAAAAGGCCTTAATAAAATAAAAAGCCCGCTTGATAATTTATCGATTAATAATAAAGAACCTGAAAATATAAATTGACAAAAGGTGTGTATATATTACCTTAATGGTCATATATGCACACCTTGATAAAAAGATATAGCTGATATATATATACTTTTCTGTATATACTAGAGTTAGACAACATTTTCACCCGCCTTTTTATCTTTTAATTAAATAACTGATAGAATCACTCGTTTTAGGAATAGATTACTTTCGATTATTGGATATATTTGACAATTGGAATTG
>JAXHTB010000342.1:0-4379 GCA_034190185.1 Spirochaetota bacterium
ATGTAAGAAAAGGAGATAAGGAGGATAATAGAGATAAGGAAGATGAAAATATTTAATATTATCTCCATATCTTGTAAATCTCCTTGTCACCTTTGTTTTAGCTCTTTAAAGCCCGCACCAAGGACGCTAAATTTACAGCCTTCTTTTCTCTGCTCCCTTTCTATACAATATCTATTTGATAACTGAAAATGGTCGCCATATTTTATCTAGTTGAATAAATATGTAGCAGATAAAATATTATTATAACTAAAGTCATTTATATCAGAGAAAAAAGCATATGAAATTGCAATATTCTGATGCTTGTATGTAAAACCGGTTGATAAAGTTGTATCATTTACTCCAAAATATATAGAGAGGTGAGAGATGAAATTATATTGAATCCCAATATGTAATTCATATCTTCCTTCAATTTTTTTTATTCCACCTATTGCAAATATAAGGTCATAGGCATCACTTGTAAAGGAAGCATTAAATTTTAGTACTGGATATACAAGATCATAGCTGTTATTAACTTCCTCATAATGCTTCTTTGTCTTTATACATGTTCCAATATCCTGCACAACAAAACCAAATTTAATAAATGGGATTACTTCAGCTACACATCCTGCATCAAGCCCTCCGCCGTAATATTGGATATCTCCAATCTCTTGATGTAATCCTTTGATTGAAAATCCGAATGAATATAGTCCAAGTTCCCATGCAATGGAGATATATCCAGTTGAACCCAATGCATCCGAATTACTATCCAAATTCCCATCGCTTGTACTGATCTCATTTTCTTTAGTTTGTATATAATAGAGACCTATACCTATAACCCCGGAGAGCATATTAAATGCAATACCAGCAAATCCTGATTCTCTTTCATTATCCAGCTTTGCGGCAGAGAGACCGATTTGAAAAAAAAAATTTGATCTTTCATCCTCTGAGAAAATTATAAGATCCTCTTCCTCTATGTTACCTTTATTTCCATTATCTTTAATAATCCATTTTTCTGAAAGTCCGCAAAGTCCTGCTGGATTCCAATAGATCGCATATACATCATCAACAAGAGTCTCAACCGCTTTCCCAAGGGCAGAATATCTGGCGCCTGCACAGGCGCATCCAGTAAAAGAAACTTTACTACTTAAGTTCTCTGCAAAGATGTGTGATGATGATAACAGGATAATAAAAAATATAACGAATTTCCACTCATGTAGTCGAGTCTCTAATGATTTCATAAAATGATCTATGGTCTGTGACTTTGCACTAATAATTATAAACAAATACTTGGAAAGGAGTAATTCAACATTAGATATCTACAGAAAAGCATATAATTTTTATGAGGTCAACAAATATTTCATGATATCATAAATTCACAATAAAAAAACACTCGACTAAGATGATCATACTTGAATATGGTGTAATGTAAGTTCAAACTGATTTCAGAAACAATGCGTGGAAGAAAATCAGCCAGTGCAATATAAACTCGATTGTTGATATCTTTAGCCACAGATATATACGGATTGTCACGGACTGTTCGTGAGGTTTGACTTAATTAAAATAATACCATAATTTTATAGGGAAAATCAGTATTTCATATATGTTGATCCGTAGCTGAAAAACACACTATTTAATTTCTGAAAGCAGTTTGAGCTTATGGTGTAGTTATATAATATCTTTTGATAAATAAAATATGAAAAAAATTAGAGTTGTACTTATTCAAAAAAAACTTGGAACTAGAGTTTTGCATTCTGAAGCTGAAGAGATCAGAAAGTATAAACCTCATTTTGTATGCTTCCCGGAGTATTTTTTTGTCAATATAAACCTTGGAAACCATGAGCAGACTCCTCATAATTTTGACAGGCAGATGAAGAGGATCGAGATTTTCTCAAGAAATTTTCAATCAGTTGTTATTGGCGGCACAGTGCCGGAGATGTCCAATGGGGATCTATACAACACATCATTTGTATTCGATAAAGGAAAGCTCCTGGGTTATTATAGGAAACAGAATCTCTTCCATACTGAATTTGAGAACATAAAATCTGGCAGTGAGTATAAGGTATTCACTGCTTATGGAATAAGGTTTGGAGTATTGATTTGCGCAGATGTATTTAAAATGGAAAGCTTTGTAGAAATGAAAAGAATGGGCGCTAAGTTAATATTCATTCCTACATTTTCTCCCAAAAAGGAAGAAACAGTTGAAGAGAAATATAAACGAGATAATCAAATTTATGTTCAAAGCGCCCGTTTGTCTGATGCTGTTATTGTAAAGGTATGCGGAGTAAAATCCGAATTTAAGGAATTCCTTCAGGCAAGAAGCCTTATTGCAAATAAGAAAGAAATTATCTATAGAGTAAATCCTGATGAGGAAGAGAAAGAGATGATCATTAAAAAAGAGATAATCTTATGATGCAATAAAACAGATAACTGCTGAGTTTCTTCCCTTAATTTAATTAACAATTTACATAAGAATAACAAGTTCTAAAGATTACGCTATTACAATGAAAAAATAATTCGAGGTATAGACTATAATTATCACTAATGTCTGTTATTTCAGTATTAACTGAGTATAATATAAAAAAGGACGCGGTATTTAGAGATAAGGAATTTAAATTTCCTGATGGTCGGATTGATAAAAAAAGGATTATTATTTTATCAAATAGAATATTTGTGAATTACACATCAAGCGTCTTCAGATAAATATCACAATATGAGGATATAAACCTTTCTGGGGAGTGCTTTTTAATCCTCAACCTTATATCATTTCTCATTTTCCTGTATACATCACCAAATGCCAGACTATCCAGCGCTTCTGCGATTTTTTCCGGCCTTCCCGGATCAACAATAATTCCATAGTTGTCCGATATGATTTCAGGAATGGAATTTATATTGCTTCCTACTATTGGTATGCCGAATGACAGCATCTCAAGAGCGATCCTGCAGATTGCTTCAGAGCCGATAGACGGAATAACACCTATATCAGTAACAGACAGTATCTCCCTTACATCGTGTAATCTACCTAAAAATGCAATATTGTCAATTCTTAGCTCATCTGCAACATTCATCAAATAATCTGTTGTAATGTTTATCTCTTCCCCTGATATAATGTAATGAAATCTCCTTCTATCCTTCAATAAAGGATAGCTTCTTATAAAGTGCTCAACCCCCTTGATTCTATCTAATCTTCCGATAAATGATACTATTATCCTATCATCTGGGATCGCAAGCTCCCTCCTTAGGTTCCTTTTACAATTGTAATCAATAAATTTTTCCTGATCGATCTCAAGGGGCACAACAGATATTATGCTTTCATCAACACCGATTTTCCTGAGGGTAGGGACCATAGATCCGGAAGAAACTGTATAATGATCTGCGGAATGAGCATAAAAATATCTATTAAAAACATTATTATTTGGGGGGATGCTGTTATTTCTTGTTCGTATAACAGGTATTGACTTATCCGTGCGCGACAGATAAATAAAGGTATGATCTCTTGATATATGCGGGTGAATTAAATCAAAATTTCTTTCTTGAATAATCCTATTAAAATATATCATATCTTTTATATAGCAAAGATGGATCCCTTTCATCAGATTTATCTCATCGATTACATCTATATCATTTTCCTTGGCTTTCTTGATGAGCGGGCTTTCGGGAATGCCAAAAAGAGTTACAGAATGCCCAGCTTTTTTTAATCCTTCAGCCAGTTGGAAGGCATACTCAGCCTCAGCATTATACCATCTTACAGAAGCCATTATTAAAATTGAAATAGGTTCTCTATATACTTTTGTCATTTTTTTTTGATCTGTACATTGCAATTAATGATTATTAACTACTTTTTAAATTAGGTGTAATCACAATCGTATGTAGCCCTTTGCCATTGCCAGTGAATCGAGATGAGGTGTGATTATATTCTCAACTGTAAGATCGAATTTATCAGGTGACTGAAATTTTGATATACTTATTGACTTGATATATCCCTTGCATTTGTCACAGTAATCAATTCTGTAGGTCGTCTCAGTCTCAGTCTCAGTCTGAAAGAATCCGAGAGTATCGCTATTCTCATTTCCGCATATAGTGCAGCATAGCCTCTTGTATCCCCATTCATTCTCGCAGAGTGCGCAGTGAAGGAATCTCTTTCCGTCCATCGATCCAACTATCTTTGCCATGTCTGGAAAATATCCACAGAAAGGACAGTTGTTCATCAGCCACTCATCGTTATTTATTTTGTCTTTACCGATATCCGTCAGCAGAGCCATTATAGGCTTAAGCCAATTCACCAGGATAAATATGAATTCATCAACACCAACCTTATTTATTTCTGCCGTTCTCTTAAGCGCTTCTATATCCCCCTTGAGAAGATTGCCGGTATATTCCCTTATCAAATCATTGCTATTGCA
>JAXHTB010000343.1:0-4353 GCA_034190185.1 Spirochaetota bacterium
CTTTGGATATACCGCCAGCAATTGAAAGGTGAACGCCAATTTTTTTCATATCTCTTTATGCTAACAAATAAGTTTTTACTATATTGGTTGTTTCGATTCTGAACTTATTGCAGAAATTAGTTTGAATTTTCCGTTCTGAGTTTATGAAGTACTTCTTCTCTTGTAATCCCAAAGATTACAAGTCTTTTTCTCTTTCTCTTCTCCCCCTTATCTATCCTTATGGAGGTTTTTGCTATTTTCAGGATTTTTGAGAAAAGTTTAATGCATTCCTGGTTGGCCTTTCCATCAATTGGCGGTGAATTAAGATATACTTTTATTATTCCATTTTCTTCAATGACGATCCTGCTTCTAGAAGATTTGGGAGATACTATAATTTCAATATTGGCTTCTTTTTCCATAGATTTGTAAACCTATTCGTAACTACTAAGATGTCTCTTAACTGCTTGAATGTTTTGAATTTTTATAAAAGTGTAAGAAAAGGAGATAAGGGGGAGAATATAGAAAGGGAGATGGAAATATTCAATTAGCGGTAAAATGAGCCATGGAGGGCTTATTCTTTAAATCTCCTTATCACCTTCTCACCTCTTTAAAGCCCATCTGAAAGGCGCTAAATATATCTCCAAGGTATGCATTTCTTCTCTTTAGTTTTTTAATTCTAATATTAACCAAGTTTACCTTTTGTATTATTTTAACAAGGAGGCTAGAAAAATTCCCAATAGCAGCCACAACGGTATAGAGATTAAAAGCGCAATTGCTACTCCACGGAAGATCCCAACTTGTTTTACAAGGGTACGCCTTTCCATTGCTCTGTTAATAACAACTTCAAGGGATTTTAGATCGAATGGTTTTGTAATATAGTCGTAGGCGCCTTTCTTTATTGCGCTTACAGCAGATTCGATAGTACCTTCCCCAGTAATAATGATCACAACAGCCTGTCTATCAATTCCCTTAATTCGGTCAAGCACCTCTATTCCATTGATGTCCGGCATTTTTAAATCCAAAAGTATAAGTTGAAAGTATCCTGTTTTAAAACGCGCAATTCCATCGAATCCATTATTCTCCGAAAATGTCCGGTAACCCAGCTTAGAAAGATATTTAACTAACATATCTGCTAGCTGTTTATCATCATCGATGACCAGGATATTCCCTTCTTTTTCAGTTTCCAAATCCATTTGGATACCTCCAGTATGACTATTTATTCTATGATTTTAGTCTATACTAATTAGTGAAATTATATGATATAAGAAAAAAGCAATGAATAATAAAGTATACTATTATAGTTTCAGAAAGATTTATTTGTTATATATCTAAGCTGGTATAATTGATTCTAGGAAATTGTAAAAAATATCATTCCTTTTTTTGTTTAAGTAATGCTTTCTTTACAATATATTTGTATTTTAATGAAATGTCAATAATTTTAGATATTACTGTTAAAATAGTTGTATACTTTCAATAATTCTATTATTTTAAATAATGAGGTTCATTCTCATGTGAAGAATTAGAAAATCTCAATAGAATGAAGATAGTTGAATAATGCCTGTCAAAAAAAAGTATTTGAACTTCTATGTCAATATAGAAGGTGATTAGCAGGGTATATTAAATACTTATGACGATGGATATTATCAAGGAAAATTAGTATAATGTTTTTCAATGATTAAGATAAGTAAAGTAAAGCAATATGGTATAGTTGCTAATTATATATCATTGTTAAAATTTTTTATAATTTACGTGAAATCGTAAACTCTACTCTTTAAAAAAAGCTGGATTATAAACACACTATATCTTCTAGAAAAAAGGGTTAATCATGTACAGAAGATGTTCCGAGAAGAAAAAAAACATGATATTTTTGGAATTGTTGTTGATGAGATATATTTTTATTTAGAAAGAAGTCCTATTTGAGCTTATAAATAAGTCATTATTCTTAAGGTTTATAAAGAAGGATGGCGTGATGAATTCTATGCATAAATAACTTCGAGGGGTTGATTGGAATTGAAAAGAAAGCTATAATCAACTATTATAAAACAATTATCATTTGAGCATATGATATAATATTACCTCTGCCATTAATAATAGGTTAATCAGTTAATCACGTACTAATACAGGTTTGTTAACCTGGTACAACCACCTACATCTTTAGGATATTTAGATTATATCGATATTAAACAAAAGGAGATGTAATGAAGAAGTATAATACTAAAGAGATATTTTCAGAGCTTGAGACAGAGAGTGGCCTTAATATGGTATTTTTTTATCATACAGAGGTAGTTTTAAAAACCTTAAATTCCATTTTTGCAAAGATACTTGGTAAGATAGATATGATCTATCTGCTTGATACTGTTATCACTATTTTAAGAGAAATTATATCAAATGCTGTTAAAGCTAATACAAAAAGAGTGTTTTTTAAGAAGTTAAACATTGATATCCGTAATCATGAAGACTATAAGAAGGGAATAGAAGATTTTAAATTAGAGATTGTTGGGGAATATTCAAAAATACAGGAAGAGTTAAAGGGAAATGGATTTAAGGTTCATATTTGTCTTAAAAAATCAGATAATGATATTCAAGTGCAGGTTAGCAATAACGCTGCGATTCTTCCTGAGGAGTTAGCAAGAATAAAATTAAGGATTGAGAAGGCAAAGGAATTTAACGATTTTACTGATGCCTATGATGAGGTATATGACGATACCGAAGGCGCGGGTCTTGGCATTGTTCTTACAATTCTTCTGTTGAGGAACTCTGGGATTGATGAAAGCTCTTTTAATATTGAGACTGACGGGAAGACAACTAATACTTTATTTCGCATTCCTTTTCAGTTAAAATCTTCATCCCTCACAACACAAGTAAAGGAGAGAATCATTAACGAAGTGAACATCCTTCCAACCTTTGAAGAGCATATCATTGCGCTGCAAAAACTTTGTAAAGATCCTAATGTCGCAATAGAGGATGTCGCAACAAAAATAATGCAGGATCCTGCATTATCTGCAGATATATTAAAGCTTTCTAATTCGGCTGGTTTTATAACAGGGAAAAGGATTGAAAGTATAGAAGAGGCTGTAATGGTTGTAGGGCTAGTTAATATTTATGATATAATTATTGCAACCGGCGCAAGAAGCATTTTGGAAAATAGATATCCAAAATTTGAACAGATTTGGGCTCATTGTAATAAGACAGCTCTATATGCCAAAAATTTAGCAATAAATTTCGGACTTAATAAAATTAAGGAGCAAGCTTATCTCGGTGGGCTTCTGCACGATATAGGGAAGATTATTCTGCTAGCAACAGATAGAGAATTAACTAACTGGATATCCGATATTGTTAAAAATAGGAAGATAAGAACATCCACAATTATGGAAGAAGTCTCCATCGGAGTCAGTCATTCTTCAATTGGAGAATTAATGTCAGAAAAATGGAATTTCCCTGATTATCTTCATGAGACTATTAGATTTCATCATTCTCCACTCTGTGCGGATGAAAAATTCAGCGATTTTATTTTTATTGTTTATCTTGCAAATATGTTTTGTGGTATTGAAACAAGAAAGTATAATTATTATTACTTCGAGGACCGTATCCTTGAGAGATTTAATATCAATTCTGAATCTCAACTTGAACAGCTTCATACAAAACTTAAAAATATGCATAATAATGAGTAATTCAGGCTGATTAATGGGTCAATACAGACTGGAAGAAACAAAATATGGACTTCAAACACTAATTTACAGCAATTTGCGCGAGATTAGGCTTCATTCAGTTTATGATCCGAAGAAGGAGGCTGAAAGATCGATAGGAAACTTCAAAAAGGGAAGAGCAAATCTGATTGTTGTATGCGGTCTTGGACTAGGTTATCATATTGATCAGCTAAAAAAAAAATATCCTGACTGCTTTATCATTGTGGCAGAAAAAGATGTTGAAGTTGTTAATATCCTTAATAATACATATCCTGAACATATTCAGGATGTGACTATAGTAAATTCCAGCAAAGACCTGCCTGCTATCTTTGAAGCTATCGATATATCAATAGTAAAGGGTGTTTCAACCTATATACATCGGCCATCCTACAATATTTATAACGATTTTTATGATGATATTCTAAAGGATATTAAAAAGTATATATCATCAAAGATCAGCGACCTTTTAACACGTTTTGAATTCGAGGAAAAGTGGATCGAAAATATTATGGGTAATATCCATAATATCTTTTGCTCTACACCTGTTTTAGATCTTTTTAGTAAATTCAAAAATTATCCGGGAATTATCGTTTCTGCTGGTCCCTCATTAGCAAAAAATGTAAAATTACTGAATAATATTAGGGATAAAGCAATTATTGTCTGTGTGGATACAGCTTTAAAGGTATTA
>JAXHTB010000344.1:0-4319 GCA_034190185.1 Spirochaetota bacterium
CTGTTAAAGATTCATTCAACAAAATTTCATTACTATTTATCAAAGAAGAATCGATCTGGTTTACTTCAATGCTTAATTGCCTCTTTCTCCGTGAACGGGAAAGCCTTTTTCTTCTATTCATTATACACTCCAATAAATGTAAGTAATTAATTAAATCTTTAAATCTCTATTTAATATGAGCTTAATTATATATGAAAATCTTTCCAAGATACTGATGGTAAAGTTTAAAAACAACTATTTTTTCAATGTCTTATAAGAATTTCACTTTTTTTTCTGTTTAGCTTTATCAAGCTTCTAATATACTTTAATAATAGTATTAGAGTTTTAATAAATATTTCTTAGTTAAAATTTGTTAAATAGAAATAAGTTAGAATGTATAATTTCACCAGAAATATATTCTAATTATATTTTATTATATTGACATATAATTTTTTAATTCTTTTTAGTAGTTTTAGATTTAATATCTTCATAAACTTATCAAAGGAATATTTATAACAATGAATATTATAGATATATATAAAGTTGCAGTGCAGTGTCATAAAGATGGAGATATTGAACATGCTAAAAAGTTATATCTTCAGGTTCTTGAAGCATATCCTAATAATGCGAATACAATTCATAAACTTGGTGTGATCGCCTATCAGGAGGGGAATACAATTAAGGCAATAGATATGATAAACAGGGCAATTGCTATAAAGCCATCTGTTGCTTCTTATTATAATAACCTCGGCAATGCCCTTAAGGACCAGGATAGACATAAAGAAGCATTATCTAATTATATGAAAGCTGTACGTATAAATCCAAACTATACTGGCGCTTACCTTAATATGGGAGCATTATTTTACAAACAAAATAATATTGATCGTTCTATTAGAGCATATCATAAATCTCTTAGTATAGATCCTGATAATTTTGATGCACATTTTGCGCTTGCTGAAATATTTCAGAAGCGAAAAGATTACAATAAATGCATTGTTCATTATCAAAAAGTAATAAGCCTAAGACCGGAGCTTATATCCGCTCATATAAATCTTGGCGGAATGTATTTACATCTGGGAGCTGTTAATGATGCAGAAAAATATTTTCGTAATGCCTTGCGTCTTGAGTCGGACAAAGCTGATACGCATTTCAATTTAGGACAAAGCCTTGTAGCTCAAAAACGTTATAAGGAGGCGATCTTGTGTTACCAGCAGGCTGTCAAGATTGATCAGCAACATCTTCGCAGTCAGTACGAACTGTGTAAAATTAAGTTTGCATGCTGCGACTGGCAAAATAGGGAGGAGGATATTCAGACAATTATTCATACTGTTAACAAACAGTTATCCGAGTCCTCAGGAGCGCATATTGAACCTTGGACGCTTAACCAGATCCCAGCAGGCAGAGAGTTGCAGGCAAAAGCTGCGCATCATCGCGCCATGTTTCTTAAAGAATCAATAAATCAAACTAGGACTAATTGCGCTTTTAAATTTTCTCGTTCTACACCAGACAAGCTTAAGATAGGATATATCTCGCCCGATTTTCGCAACCATGCAGTGGGAGCGCTCACTCATGGAATGTTCAGATATCATGATAGGGATCGCTTTGAAATTTACGGTTATACTCTTAGCCCACTAATTTATGATGTTTACCAGGAATCCGTTCGCAAGGGGTGTGATGCATTTATAGATATCTCACGAATATCTCCGGAAGAAATTGCAAAAAAAATTTATGATGACGGCATCCATATACTAATTGATCTGGCAGGGTACACTACATTTTCACGGCCGGAGATCTTTGCCCTGCAACCTGCCCCTATTCAAGTGCAGTACCTGGGCTTTCTAAATACTATGGGCGCAGATTTTATTCAATATACCATAGCAGACCATATTGTAATGGATCAGGATTTAGCAAGAATTTATACTGAAAAAATCGTTTATATGCCCGATAGTTTTGTTGTAACATCTCCAATGCCTATTCCCAACATGCCTGCAAATCGTTCTGAATTTGGTCTTCCGGATGATCAAACTGTGTTTTGCTGTTTTAATTCAGCTTATAAGATCGAGCCTATTGTTTTCTCATCATGGATGAAAATCTTGAACTCTGTGCCCAAAAGCGTTTTATGGCTCTTCTCATCTGGTGAGCAGGAAATAATTGATAATCTTCGAAGAGAGGCATCACAACAGGGAGTTGATACAAAACGACTTATCTTTGCCGAAACGCTGCCTATGGATCAACATATTGCTCGATGTCAGACTGCTGACCTATTTTTAGATACCTTTGAATATAATGCAGGAGCCACTGGCATTATGGCCTTGTGGTCAGGTTTGCCAATACTAACGCTTTATGGGACTACACTTCTAAGTCGTATGGGAGCAAGCTTTCTTTCTTCCTGCGGTCTTAATCAGTTAATCTGTAAAAGCAAGGAAGAATATGAGATGCGCGCCATTGAGCTTGCAGCTAATCCCGAAGAACTGCCCAAACTTCGCACAACACTTCAAACTGCCCGCACCAGCCAGCCCTTATTCAATACTGGAATGTTTATTAAGCACCTGGAACAGGCCTTTAGTAAAATGTGGGAGAACTACTTGCATAATGATCTAATTGATATCAAAGTTATCAAAGAAAGTAACTGAATAACTCATTTAGTGTGGAAAAAATCGAAAGGAGCTGTTTAATTATTATATTTTTTAAACAGCTCCCAAAAATCGTATATTACATTTTTCTTAATTCTCTGGAAATTCTGTCCACCCTTGTGCCCAGTTATTTGATGCATTTTCTACTGCACCTATGTATGTTGCAGATGTATCATAAAATCCATCGTTAGGTGGAGTTGCAGTAGTAACTGCTCCAGCATTAGTAGCACTGGAATCAGGTACGAAAGTATCTGCGCCATTTAGTTCAAGAGCAGCATAGCTAGCAACATTTGTAATATCTAAAAGAGGATTAGCCGGATCATCATCTACAAGTAAATTAGTTCCTGCATCTAATACTCCTCCGTCTTCTGATATATAACCAACATCGCCATTCTGTTCAATTAGTACATTATCAAACGTTACTTTAGATTCTGCATCTTCAGATATAATAGCCCTGTCTGCTTGAGAACCAGAAAAATAGGAATTGTAGAAAAATGCTTGTGTACCGCATCGCATTCTGGCACCTCTTTCATCTGCTCCGTCACCTCTTAGACATGTAACATTATAATATCTAACATTAGTTACAGGAGTGGCACTAAAATTTGATCCATTGTTATCATGCTCAAAATTAGAATCATTTCCTGGCAGTGATACTGATATTGCAAACTGTATCTTTCCTTGCCATCCGTAAGTACAGTCAATCTGATCATCACCATTACCTGTTGCTATTATGTGTTTCAAGTTCACTGTGCCACCAAACATCTCAATACCATCGTCAAAGCAGTTATGAATTTGAATATAATCAATTGTTGTACCTGAACCAACTCCTTGTAAACATAATCCATTTAGTTCATCTTCTGCATTAAAGGCCTTGCCAGCAAACATGATTCTTACATACTTCAGTGTTCCACTGTTATCTTCTGGATTATTACCACCATAAGGTCCTGAGTCACCTTCACCAAGAGCAGTTTCTCCTGCATTTATTGGAGCATAACCATTGATCACTATTCCACCCCAATCTTGTTTTGTCCTCTCTCCTTCTGGTTTTCCGCTTGTAAATGTAATCGGTTTTTCAGCAGTACCTATTGCTTCTATCTTTGCACCTCGGTCAATTATTAAATATGAAAAATAATCTATATCACCTTTAACTGTTACACCTGGATTTATTTTAAGCGTAGTTCCTGAAGAAAATTTAACTTGTCCAGCAATTGTTACTGTAGCATCTTCATCAACTTCAACTATAATATTTTCTGTTGAAACACTTTGAATTGTGCCCCCATCTTGAATCCTAGTAGTAATTACAGAATCGTTATTATTAGTATCATCATCATCGTCATCTTCATTACATCCAGTGATGATAAGATAAGATCCAATAAACAAGGCAAGCATAATGCTTAGCATAGTATCCCATTTACTTGATTTTTTCATTGTTTTTATCTCCAAATTTTTTAATACTAAATAGAATTTCTTAATGATTTTTATTGACAAATAATCGTAGTTACAATATTATGTTAACAAACAACAATACCAAAATATGCAGGCATTTAATTTATGGTTTTGTCTCGCCGTCGGCCGCCGAGACCCGCTTGTAGCGGATGCGGGAGCCGGTGCGGCTGTCGATCTGGTTGAACGACACCGACTTGCGGCTGATGGCGTTGTGCAGCTTCACCGGGATGCTGACGAGCCCGAAGCTGACCGAGCCACTCC
>JAXHTB010000345.1:0-4316 GCA_034190185.1 Spirochaetota bacterium
AAACTTTGGTTCCGTTTCCTAAGATTGCAGCAGCCGAATTTACTGATATATCATCTTGTAAATCTCTAGCTCGACGAACCTTAGAAGCAACTTCGCTTTCTGGAATATAAGGTAAAATCAAGTAATGTCATAGCATAGTCTACAACACGGTGTTTATTCTGAGTTTCCTCCAACCGCTTAGACTTCGGCACATTTTCGCGTTCGTTATAACTAATGTGAAAACGTCGTAAACATCGAATCCGATTAAAACCAAAATCTGAATCAATCTTTTTAAATTTACATTCAAAAAATGCAGGCTATCGATATATGAAGGATAAGATACTTTTTTTGAGCAAATTGCTGTTTATTTTTCTTTTGGGGACAAATGCTACTTTTACTACATCAAGTTGCAGTAAAGATAGCTTTATGCTTAATTCTTCCACGCAGACTGATACAGAAACGGATTCCGGCAATTCATCAAATTACCCAAAGATCAATCTAAAACAGGGGACATATAATATACCTAATGGAGGATACTTCGATTTTGGTTGTTTGCAGATAGGAAACTCAAGAGATGTAGTATTTACTATAGAGAATACAGGCAATGTGGATCTTATTTTAAATGATGATCCTCCAGTATCAATAGACAGAATTGCTGATTTTGCTATTACTAATGAAATATTCTCTCCAATAGCGCCAGGAAAGAGCGCTTCATTTACAATTCAATTTTCCCCATCTGATACTTATAATAAGAGCGCTAAAGTAACAATACATAGCAATGATCCTAATGAAGAAACCTTTAATTTTAGCATTACAGGATCAGTCGAGTTTAGCACAGTAATAAATATCTCCCAAAATATTACTATCTATTTTACAGATCCGCCAAATGATACTGAATTAGATGATGTGCTAATTGAAAGGATCAACAATCAGAGCGCAGATGATTATCTCGACATATGTTTTTATGGTCTTAACAGAGAGGATGTTATAACTGCGGTAGAGAGCGCTATAGCAAGGGGAGTTCATGTTCGTTTTGTTGGCAATAAAGATGGCAATCATAGAGTATCTTCAGAAAATGGCGATTATTATGATGCTTACAATAGAATTGCTGAGGCGCTTGATACAGCTTTTCCTATAGCAGAGAAAAAGCGTATAGATTTCCCTGACAGTTCAGGTTTTAATGATTTCATTCTTATTAACAATAGCATTATGCATAACAAATTTGCATTATTTACAGATATTTCTGGAAGGAAATATCTGTATACAGGCACTACTAACTGCACTGATACAGGTTTTATACGAAATAACAATAATTCGTTAATTATCTCTGATAATGGGATCGTAGAAACCTATAAGGAGCAATTTGAATACCTTCTTGGACTTACAGGAAAAACTCCTGTCGATTCCGTAAAGCATCATATAATTGATGGAATTAAGTTTGATGTTCTCTTTTCACCGAACATACAGGATGGAAAAACATCAATGGAATATATAACAGATTGCGTAGAACTTGCAAACAGCTCCATATATTTTATGATCTTCTCATTTTCTCATATTGATCTAATTAATTCATTAATCGAAAAATTTGAACATAATATAGATATCAAAGGTGTTTTTGACAAATCCCAAATGTATTATTCCTCTGAGGAAATTCTTGTACACTCTGGTATTCCCTGCAGAATTGATGGCAATAATTATGTTGAATATGGACATGGGGGAAAGCAGCATCAAAAAACAATGATTCTTGACCATTCACATGAGGATGCAGTTGTGATTACAGGCTCTTTTAACTGGAGCGAAAACGCCAATCTTTACAATGATGAAAACATTCTGATTATTCATTCAAAAAAAGTAGCAACCGTTTATAAGGAAGAATGGAACAGAAGATGGGAAGAGGGAATTGATATTCAATCTTTTTCTTCAGAAGATAATGACGCTGAATATCTTGAAATAATAATGAATGAGATCATGTGGATGGGAAGCCGTAAGGAATTTGATACAACAGTTTATTCAGATGAGTTTATTGAATTGAAGAACTTAACAGATAGAACTATTTCATTACACGGATGGGTGATAGGTGGAGCAGCTACTGGGGGCAATCCACTAGTTCTAGAAAATTGTTCCATCGATCCATTCAGTTATTTAGTTATACTTGGAAAAGACTTATCAACATCTGCCTTTCAGCCTGATAAATTTATTGTTAATAAAAGTCTATCAATTTCTAATGATAAAATTAAATTGATCCTGCTTGATCCGGATGGTACTGTGATCGATAATGCTGGTGACGGGAGTAATGGGAATAATTTTGCTGGTTTTAACGGTAGCGGGGATGGCAGTCTGAAGAAAAGTATGGCAAGAGCAGAAATTTTAGGAGATGGCAGAGATAGAGAAAACTGGTTTACAACCAGTACACAAAAAAATATAAGCAGCACCTACAACTATCTTGATTATAATCTTGCAACTCCGGGCAGTGATAATAAATCAGGGGATCATATATATCAAAATCTCGATATTGTTTTCTCAGAGATAGCATGGGCAGGGACTGACTATTCTTACTATGACGAATGGATTGAGCTTTATAATAATACTGATAATGATATCAACCTTAATGGGTGGACTATTGGCGGCGATTTGAATATTCATCTCACAGGGATCATTCCTGCAGGCAGACGATTCCTGCTTGAAAGAACTGATGATCATTCTGTACCAAATAAAGCAGCAGATTTTATTTATACAGGTGGATTAAATAATGAAGGGGCAATTATTACAATTTTTTACAATAACAAAGAGATTGATAAGGTTGATGGATGGTCTGCTGGTTCAAACAGTCCAAAAATATCAATGGAAAGAATTGATCTAAATTCTAGTGCAAGTGCAGAAAATTGGCAGGATGGAATTGGAGATATTGAAGGCGCTCAAAATAGTACAGATTAGCTGGAATTATATTCATATTGATTTAAATGCAGATAAATTATTAGGGATCATTCAATAATCAGATGATATTATATCCAGCCAAACATTCTGAACTTATTGATTGATTTGAAGATAGATATAGATAAATAAAGAAATTATGAATGAAATAATAATTTTCTAGTAAATTATTAAATAAAAATAACTACTTCAAACTTACATATAATAAATATGCATTAAAATCCCTAAATATAATATCTTCTACAT
This sequence comes from Spirochaetota bacterium, assembly GCA_034190185.1. Lineage (GTDB taxonomy): Bacteria > Spirochaetota > UBA4802 > UBA4802 > JAFGDQ01 > JAXHTB01. The sequence continues at coordinate 3,157 of JAXHTB010000345.1, forward strand.
CAATTAATACTCATGTATTAATGAGAATTTCCCTTTATCTGTTCTATAAAAGACTTTGTTAGCATTCAGATGAATGAAAAACTAAGAAGGCCTGATCTTTTTTTTAACCTTTTCTATGATCTTCGGCATAACCTCTCCAGATTTACCTTCAATATGAACTGTTGCCATATTATCCATACTTGTTGAACCGATATTGATTATAATAAGTTTTGCCTTTGATTTTAATGCGTACATTGGTAAAGAAGCTGCTGGATAGACTACAAGAGATGAGCCAAGAACAATGCATATCTCACAATTTCTAGAACGATGCTCTGCTTCCCTTAGAACATCTATTGGTAATTGTTCTCCAAAGAACACCCCGTCAGGTTTAAGTATTCCTGAGCAGGATCCACATTCTGGCGCCTTAATACCTCTGTTAAGCCACTCAATCATTTCATCCATTGAATAGCGTTTTCCACAGCTTAGACATTTAGCATGACTCATATCTCCATGCAATTGAAAAACCAAATCATCAGAAACTCCGGCTTTTTGATGTAGTCCATCCACATTCTGAGTAACAATACCATAAAGTTTGTTCATTTTCTCTAATTCAGCTATTGCATAATGACCTGGATTTGGTTTTGCTTCAGTCATCATCAATCCGCTCTCAGTCAGCATTGACCATATCTTTTCTCTTGACTCTTTATCAGAAAGGAATTTTTGAATTGTAAAATATTCAGGATCATATTTTGTCCAGACTCCTCCAGGACTTCTGAAATCAGGAATACCGGACTCAGTGCTTATACCAGCTCCAGTAAAAATTAAAACACGATTAGATTGAGCAATTAGTTCCGCAATTTCATTCATTTTTTGTTCTAAATTATTCTTCACTATAAAACCTCCTAATCATTTTATAAGTTAATAATTATAATGATTATTAATTTAATCAATTTAAAAACTGTTGTAATAAACACTTTTTTTGATTAAAAGTAGAAAAAAAGTTGACATTTATATATTAATTTAAAAATATTTTTTTAAAGAAGTTAGAGACAACATAAGTGATATTAAATATCATAATTCAAAACCTCAATTAGCAATAATATTTCCACTAAGAATTTTTTCAAAATTTTCACTTTTTTTATTAACAGATTATAACATATATTTACAAATCGGGCATTCGT
>JAXHTB010000346.1:0-4295 GCA_034190185.1 Spirochaetota bacterium
AATAATCCTGCCGCCAGGGGCGAGATATCTATAAGCGACCTTTAGTGACTCTTCAATTGCTGCAAGCTCGTCATTAACAGCAATTCTTAAAGCCTGAAAAACTCTTGTTGCAGGATGAATATTTCTTGAATGAAATTTCGATGGTATAGCCTTTAAAACTAGTTCAGCAAGCTCTTTTGTTGTTTCAATCCTTTTTTTTTTCTCGAATTACAGATAAATTCAGTAATCCTTTTTGCCCAACGCTCCTCTCCAAGGTTCCAGATTATATCTCTCAATTCCTTTTCTGAAAAGTAATTGACAATATCATAAGCATTAAATCTATTTTTTGAGTCAAGGCTCATATCAAGAAGCTCATCTTTATTTATTGCAAATCCTTTCCCGCTCCTCTCAAAATGATATGATGAAATCCCAAAGTCGTATAGAAAAACTGACGCATTAGGATCTCCCTTATCAAAATAGGTTGAGATATTAGAAAAATTATCGTTTATATATTCAATCCTTTCCTCAAATTCCTCTAATCTGTTTTTTGCTCGCTTTAGAATATCTGCATCCCTCTCATATGCCACAACCTTAATATCCTCAAAATTTTTAAGAACCAATTCAGTATGGCCGCCCTCTCCCAAAGTACAATCCACGAATATGTTATTACCTGTGCCCAAAGCCCCTTCAATATAACATAAAACCTCTTTACCCATCACAGGAACATGGGCATATTCAAAATCTCTATCTGAGCTTGCATTAATATATCTCATTAGAATCCAAGTTCCTTCCCAAAGGCATCCAGTTCTTCTCCATTGGGTTTATACTTTTCATACTGCTCCCTGCTCCAAATCTCTATCTTATTATAAAGACCAAGTATAGTGATATCCCTATCAATCTCCGCATACTCCTTAAGATAAGAAGGAATAACAATTCTACCCTGCTTACCTAGCTCACATTCAGTTGCGCCACCGAGTAAAAAACGAAGTCTCATTCTATTCTTCTGATCTGATTGAGGTAGTGTGACCAACTTACCCTCAACAAATTCTTTCCAATCGACATCCCTAAAGCCCATTATGCATTTATCAAATCCATGAGTAAGAATAAACCTGTCTATAACTACATTCTCACCAAAAGCCCTTCTTAGTCTGACAGGGATAGCTATCCTACCCTTTTCATCAATAGTAGGGTGATATTCACCCATAAACATAAGCAGCCACCTTATATATATTAAGGGAATAAGTGACACTAATCCCCACATATCCCCATCTTTTATTACAATGAGACATAATCGTCAAGAAAAAAATTAATATTTATCAAAAAAAATAGTTATTTTTGTAAAAATGTGAAGCAAGGAACTATTTCATAAGCCTAATCCTGTATAATTATTTTTTTATGTCACAACTGACTTGACATCGAGCGCCTTGCATGTAATCATAGTTGTTGCTTGGAGAATGGAACTTGGAAAAGATATTAAAAGGTTAATGACATAGGGATTATCTCAAAGTATATAAATACTTTATTTTGTTGCCCTCAGCATCTCTTTATTATGAATAATTCCATTTTCAACAGAGGCTCTCTGAAACTTTTAACCGATTAAGATTATTGTAAGTTCAATCTGATTTCAGAAGAAATGATGGTAGAAAATCAGTCAGTGAAATATAAACTCGATTGTTAAAATTATTAGCCACTGATATACACAGATTATCACAGACTGTTCATGCGGCTTGACTGCATAATAATACCCTATAAAATTTTATAGGAAAATCAGTGTTTCATCAATGTTAATCCGTGGTTATAAAACAAACTATTAAATTTCTGAAAACTGTTCGAGCTTACAGATTTTTTACTTTCGCTGATATTTATGCAAAACAATAAAATTCCAACACCTGAAGAATGTCACAAGATAATGAAAAACAATAATATGCTTCAAAATATTGTTGAACACTCTGAACAGGTAACAAAAGTAGCAGTTGCCATTATTGACAATCTGAATGATAATATTAAAATAGAAAAGGACGTAGTTATTGCAGCGTCACTGCTTCATGATATTACAAAGACACGCGCAATCAACACCAAAGAGCCTCATGATATTACTGGAGCCCAGGAATTAAGAAAGTTGGGACTTAATACAATTGCAGATATTGTTGAAGAGCATGTCACACTAAAAAATTTCGATATGAATGGACTACTAGAGGAAAAAGAGATCGTCTATTACGCAGATAAAAGGGTTATGCATTCAACAATAGTATCAATTGATGAACGGATAGAAGATATAATTTCCAGATACGCATTTAATCCAGCCATGCGGGATCAAATATACCTCAGAAATGGCGTTACACTTCAGCTTGAAGAAAAAATATCTGCTTGCATGAAGAGAGACATTGACGAAGTAATCGATGAGATATCTTAACACGATTCGGCTCTCTGAAACTAAAGATCAATACTCTGAAATCGGAAATCAGAACTCAATATGAGTAAGAAATATTTGATCATCGATTCCTTTGTCGATGAACCAGCATGTCTTGGTGTTCCGCCATTTATATCACCCTACCCGCGATACATAAGTGGAGCTCTGATCTGCGCAGGTGTTTATCAGGATAATATTAAATATATTACAATCGATTCTGTAAGGAATAACGATTATAAGATAATTGAAACCTATGAAATTATTTTTATAATTGGAGGAGCTATTGTTCCTGGGAAATATCTCGGCTCAAGGATTGGCACACAAACTGAAATCAGAAAGATAATAGAAGAAAACAAAAGGCTAAACTTTGCCCTGGGTGGAATGATCAGTCAAATAATCGATGACGACAACTTAAGTAATCTCATTTCAATAAAAGGAGATATTGAAAAATTTGCATACTACTATACAAAAGGAGAAATTACTGACTCAAAAAGAGATTATGAAGATATCGCCAGATGGGCACCCCTAGGATCTTCAATTGTAAAGGAGCACCCTGACTATCCTGATGTTATCTGTGAAATTGAAACCTCCAGGGGATGCCCTAGAACAGCTCACTGCTCATTCTGTTCGGAATCGATCACAAATTCACTGGAATTCAGGGAAGAGGATGACATTCTAAATGAGATTGACGAGCTAATAAAAGATGGTGTTTCAAGATTTCGATTAGGCAGGCAAGCAGACATATTAGCCTATAAGACAAAATTCAGCGAATTTAGGCAAGGCTTTCCAAAACCTGAGATCGCTCCTATAAAAAATATCCTAACACACCTTAAAGCAAAAAGAGAAAGCGGACAAATAAAAATCCTTAATATTGACAATGCTAATCCAGGCACTATTCATAACTTTCCTGATGAATCCTCAAAAATACTCGAATATATTTCTGATGCAGTAACCCCAGGTGAAACCCTTGCCCTTGGGATCGAATCACTAGACCCTAATGTGATCAACATGAATAATCTAAAGGTAAACAGGGATGGATTTATCAATGTAATAAAAATTATAAACAGCATCGGCTCGAAAAGGATAGAAGGTATTCCCTGCCTCCTCCCTGGTATAAATCTGATCCACGGGCTTCTTGGTGAATCGACAGATACATTTAAGATCAATTACCAAACCTTGATAGAAATAAAGGATTCAGACCTTCTCATAAAAAGAATAAATATCAGAAAGGCGCTTCCATTTCCAGGAACATTACTCTATAAAAGTAATAGAGTTGTATCAAAAAAAATTATCAACAGATATGAATATTATAAAGAAAGAATAAGAAAAGAAATTGACAACTTTATGCTTAAACAGATTTATCCTGTAGGTACAATATTAAAGGACACCCTTGTTGAAGACACAAGATTCGATTATTCTTATGCAAAACAGATTGCAAGTTACTCAATAACAGCAAAAATCCCTGTTCTTTTAGAGAAAAGAAAATTTTTAGATGTTATTGTTGCAGGTCACAGGGAACGATCAGTTATTGCCCTACCCTTACCGATTTCGATAAACACACTTCCAGAAAAAGCTATTGACACTATTCCAGGAGTTGATAAAAGAGGTGCAGCTAACATCATACTGAACAGACCATTCAAGGATATAACTCATCTTAAAGATATAGCTCCAAATATCGACAAAAGCATCTACAAAAACATCATCATTTAAATGTGTATGGCCAAAATTTATGGGACACAAGGAATACGAGAAAGCGGTATGCCATTCCTGCATCCACAGGAATAAGATCGTATTATTATTGAATTTTTCTATTCGCTTTTCGAAAAAAAATTAATATTCAATTGTTAATTATAAATGCCTATTTGTTTCTATTGATCAGGTATGCATTTGGTTGGTTACATTTTTA
>JAXHTB010000347.1:0-4278 GCA_034190185.1 Spirochaetota bacterium
TGTGTAGGGCCTTTCAGGACTATCTCCCCTACTTCACCAGGGACCACATCATTCCCTTGCTTATTCACAACCCTTACATCAGCGTGAAACACAGGCAATCCAACAGAACCAGCCTTTCTAACAGCGTCTTCCTCAGAAAGCCATAACTGAATTGAAGTCTCAGTCTGTCCGAATACCTGTCTTAGAGGGATATTTCTGTTCTGATATTCCTTTATTAAGGATATAGAAATCGGCTCCCCACCTACAAGAAGAGTTTTTAATGACCCCAGATTATAATCATCGATATTCGTGCTTTTAAGCATAAAATTCAGCATTGTTGGAACCATCATAGATAATGTAATACTGTGCTTTTCTATTAAAGAAAGGGTCATCTCTGGACTAAAAAATTTCTGGATTACAGCAGTCCCACCTGTATATAGTATTGGGACTGCAGAAATATTCAATCCACCGGAATGGAAAAGAGGCATCACAACAAGCATAATATCCTTTGATGTCATATTAAAATAAAGCTGTGCATTAAGAGTATTATAAAACGTTTTTTTATGAGATAATAAAGCTCCTTTAGGTATACCTGTAGTTCCTGATGTATACATAATCATCTGTGGATCCTCAATTTTAACTTTTTCTTTCACTTCAGGTTCCTGAGATGTACCGTTATGAATGAATTCTTCATAATCTAATGCCCAATCATGTTCTGATTTATTAAGGCAGACATAATTATTTGAGTCAATTTTGAGATTATGACGGATGGAATCAATCCTTTCTGAAAAGTCATTATCAAATATCATAAATTTTGTTTGGCTGTTTATAAGCTGATACTCAAGCTCTTGAGCTGCAAGACGAAAGTTCAAAGAAACAAAGATTGCCCCAATCTTTGATAAGGCAAAGTATACTTCCAGAAATTCAGGACAATTATATAGCATAGCTGCAACTCTATCTCCCTTTACTATTCCACGGTCGAGCAGTGCATTGCTGATACAATTCACACGCTCATTGAGTTCAGGATAGGTGATACGCCTATCTTCAAATATAATAGCTGTTTTATGTCTTGAAATCTTAGCGTGTTTACTGATCCATTCTCCAGTATTCATTATAGATTTTCCTCCTGATTAAGTAATACTTATAATTAGTATGCACATCTATAAGGCAATCGAAAATTTAGTCTTATAAATTAAATTTTCATAATATTAACTATATAGAGATAGAAGTAATTTTTTGATTGTTCATTTTTAGGTAATGTGATAGAAAATAAGAAATCGCACTTAAGATTATGAGATAGGTGAAAGTTAAAATTGTTTTCAGATGTTATCTGTTCTCACGAGCATTAGCGCTTATTGGTTTTATTGAAAATATAAAGAGGTAGATATGTATACAAAAATTATTCCAGAACTTTATAGAATAGAAACTGGGAAACTCAGCGCCTTATCATATCTGATTAAAACTGATGACAAAAATATTTTAATAGATACAGGTATTGCTGACGATTTCAGTATGCTTATAAATGACATAAATAAAATCGGTGTCGAATTAAAGGATATCAATATTGTAATAAATACACATGAGCATGTTGATCATATCGGTGCTAATAAATATTTCCAGGAACAATCTATTATTGCGACTCATCGATACGCAGCTACTAAGATAATTTCATCAGACGACGAAGTACTGATGTGTCGCGTGCTTGGGCATGATGTACAGGGATATGAAGTTGACTTCTGGCTTATGAATATAAATGCAATAACTGTGGGGAGTTGGTTCCTTAAAATACTGCACACACCTGGGCATACATCAGGTTCAATCTGTATATATGAACCTTACAAAAGACTCCTGTTCTCTGGTGATACAGTATTTTCTGACGGTACTATATCTCAAATATCTTCATCAGGAAGCTATGGAGAATATATGAATTCACTTGCAAGACTCAATACACTTAAGATTGATACGCTCCTGCCAGCTCATGGCAAAATTTCTTATAATGTTGAGTCCGATATTATTAAAGCTATTGACAATGCAAAAAAACAGCATGAAGAATATTTAAGCAAGCCTATTCCTGGAATAGAAAATATTATCGATAAAACAGCAGACTCAAAATAATTTTAGTATAAGGGTTAGATGTTTGATACACTTAAATATAATAAAAATGAATTTGGATTAAAACACAGTGTAATGATAGTACGGTCTCATTTGTTAGTATATTTGTCATTAAAATAATTGAATGCCTCTGAATTCAGCAATCAAAGCTGACTCTTCTTTTTATTTTTTCTTTCAATCTTTTAATCTCATTTCTATTTGAACCAAGAGAAAACAGATGTTTAAACTGATTATATTCTGAAATCGAATAACAATATATCGGTTCACATATCTTAATCATATTCTCTAGATAAGTCTCCATAGCCATAAATACATTATCTTTTATTAATTTAGTGTCTTCTATTCTGTTACTGATACTTAAATTAAAATGAGATTTTAGATATTCAATTATCCAGATAAAGGACTCAGGGTCTGCAATTGCAAATGTATATAGATACCAGTCGTCCAGAAATTCAATCAGCATTGTTTTTTGTTCGTTGTTTAGAATAGAATGAGCAGGGCATAGATAATCACTGCATATTTCCGACTGAAAAAGCGAAAGATCTCTCATATCCTGCTTATTTACAAAGCTATGTAGCATGCAACCCGGTTTTCCATCATCAATAAATCCCTGATAGGGACAGATATGGGTTGCAGTATCTCTTATATCCGTTGGATTGATTATATTATCCCGGTATGGTTTACTGTAATCGATCACTTTATTGTAATGGTTTGTTACAGAAGATAGATAGTTAGCAAGATTCTCCCTTGATATATCAACAAAGTTTAGTAAACCACAGCATGCACAGCATCCTTTGTTTTCATCAGGTTGACAGAGAGTGATATCTTTAGATATTTTTGCCAATTATATTCCCAAGCTATTGCCAGTTTAGTGATGATGCCTTAAAGATTATCCATATATCCTTATCAGGCAGAAGATGTAGCGATTTTACTGCATGTTGAGTCAGAAAGCATGAAAGAGTAAGTTCATTAACCTTCACATCAACTTTTACCTTTCCAAATTCATTAGCGCTTGTCATTAAGGTAATTTGCCCTTTAAGAATATTCTGAGCTGATATGCGGGTTTGCTTTACATCTGAGATAATAATATCCGAAGGATGAAGAAGAGCAATTGAATCTTGTTCCGGTGGTTTTGTAGCAAATATTTTATCTTCATTAGTTAACGATTTAGCCCATAAGTCTTCCTTGATATGATACCATGGACCTGTTATAATATTCTCATTTCCAGAACCGACAATACGGCCATCATAAATGCTTAATATATCATCAGTCACACTGTTAAGCCATACATGATCATGGCTTGAAATTATTAAAGTTGTATTGTAACGCTCCCGAATAGTATTCACTGCTTCTTTAATAAGTGATGCGCTTAATAAATCGATATTTGATGTTGGTTCATCCAGTAATAATACTTTTGGTTTTAGAATAAATCTTGATGCTAAAGCAACACGCTGCGCTTCTCCGCCTGAAAGCTCATTCCATCGTCTATTAGCAAATTTATCCGGAGGGAGCCCAACCCATTCAAGCGCTTTATTTACTCTATCCTTAAGATCATCTTTTTGACTGCGCGTCCGCAATCCATAAGCGACATTTTCAAAGACTGATCTTTTAAGAAGGTATGGGTTTTGATCAAGGAGAGTAACTTTTTTTCTTATTGAATCATTATTAGTATATTCTTTTCCATCGAATATTATACTGCCTTGAGATGGTTTTTCAAGAAATGCCAGTATCCGAAACAGGGTGCTTTTGCCGCTACCGTTTGGTCCGATAAAACCGACTGAAGATCCTCTATTTATTGAAAGCTCAGGAACATCGAGCATAAATTGATTATTATACCCATGTTTTAGATTTGAAATAGTGTAAAGCGGCATTTTATCATGCATCATTTAATTGCAATCCGGCTGATAAGTGTAATTCGACTCATTCACCTTTTGCCTCGTTGAGGTGATTTTTTATTATCTTAAGTTTTAAACATATTTGCATTAAGATATCTTCTTAAATATATATAATGCTCTATTAACAAAAAGAGCAATGAATAACAGAACAATACCGAGTGCTATTCCTGTGGCAAATTCTCCTTTGCCTGACTCCAATGCAATAGCTGTAGTGACAGTTCTTGTATGCCACTTTATATTGCCGCCTATCATCATTGAAACCCCAACCTCTGATATTGCTCTTCCATAGGCG
>JAXHTB010000348.1:0-4278 GCA_034190185.1 Spirochaetota bacterium
TTATGCTGCTCTTGTGTTGGCAAAAGTCTAAAGTTTTGAATATTATATTTTAAGTTAAAATATTTATTGATTAACTTTGAAGATAAATCCTTAATATCGAAATCAAGGATAGATTTCTTCTTATTTTTTTTATTTATAGTAAGGTCAAACTTGGCATCTTTATAGAGTTCAGGATCATCAGGAGAAACTTTAAAGCTATGCCCGCAAATACATTTGATCACTATATCACCCTTATCAATTGGAAAACGAAGCATCCTCTTGCATAAAGGGCAACCCTTAATTAAATACATAATTGTTTTGTATCTGCCTTAATTTGAAATAAATTAGTTTTATAATAAAAATCTTCAATTAAATTATTAATCATCTTGTATTCCTTTGTAGATTAATTATTCATGTAATTATTTGTTCAGGAAAACAGCACTATGTTGATATTCCTAAAGAGGAATGAAGGGGATTGAAAAGTAATTACTGGATATCGTTTACTTGCTCAATAATTACAGGAAGGTTAGAATAGAGTTTCTCCAACTCGCTGTTCTTAATGCCTGCAATTTCCAGGGCTGTATCATTTAATTCGTGATAAAGTCCGTCACTACCAATTCCTATTCCAGCCATTAGACAGATAATATTGGCAATATGAATAATAGATACTAACAATTTTGAATTATCAGGCGCATCTTCAGGTTGATGATGGTATTTGACAATATCCTTTAGAATATTTGGAAACTTCCATTTTGTAAGAATTTTTTCTCCTATCTCCTGATGGTCAAAACCCATAATTATTTTTTCAGCTTGATGAAATGGTATTTCATTAGTCTCAACAAGATTAAAAATATCCTTGAATGTCTTTTGTACAAATAATGCTAGCACTGTTTTACCAACATCATGAATTATACCACCGGTAAATGCAATGTCTGCAATAGACTTTTTCCCCTTCATTAGAGATATTCTCTTTGAGAGTATTGCTACAGCCAGACCATGCTTCCACATTTCACCCTGTTCAAGATCATATCCCAAAACTGCTTTGTTCATTACAGCTTTTGTAGATACAATTACTACAATATCCTTTACTTCCTTCATCCCAAGGGTTACAACAGCTCTTTCAAGTGAGGATATCTCTTTTCCCCTATTAAAGTATGCAGAATTACATAGTTTTAGTATATTTGTAGTCATTGACTGGTCTTTTGCTATCACTTCAGCAATTTTATTAAATGATGCATCAGGATTGTTTACAAGAGATATTATTTGACTAGCTACTCCAGGGATTGATGGTAAGCGATCGATATTATTGATTACAGATTCTATTTTTTCTTGAATGGCTGTTTGCATTTTTTTACTCTAAATTATTTGTTTTATATCTTATAGTAAACTTTCTCCTTGCCGGATGCCTTAACCTTTAATCTGCCATCAGCAAGGAAGAAATCTATTACTCTACCTGCATTCCCACCAACATCTTCAACAACAATGGGTATGCCATTTTCTTCCAACACTTTTTTGGAAACTTGAATATTTTTTTCTCCTATCTGAGCAAGCTGCATACTTGATTTAAATTTAAACATAGAGGCTCCACCCGCAATTTTTGCAGATAGAGATTCCTTTTTACAACCCTCTTTTTCGAGTTTTTTCAGTAGTAATGGAATGGCTGTGTCAGCATATTTCTCTGGATTTTCTTTTCCACTATTATTTGCCAATAGAACATGAGCCATACCACCGATTTTTTTTGTCTTGTCATAAATGCATATTCCCACACAACTTCCAAGTATCGTTCGGAGGACTGTCGGATTTGTTGCTGTTGATAATTGTGCAACCCCAATATTTATTAGTGTTTGCATAGTTAAACTTCGCTCTTTATTCTTTATTTAACTCTTAATGAGTATACTTTAAAATTTGACATTTGTCAAGAAAAATGATTTTTTTAATTATATTAAAAAATATTTAAGTTTATTACACTTGATAAAATTGTAATATTAAAATATTCATCATCGTTTTTCCCATATATCATCAGTCTCTCTATAAAGTTCCATCAACCTGTCTTCTATTTTGATTAGAGTATCATCAAACTTTTCTTGCGAACTGTTTTCAGAAATATATATTTCTTTATCGAATCTCATTATAATCCTGCTAAAGGGTTTGGGTACCATGAATCTATCCCAGCTATTAAACACCCATTTCTTCTCTGCAGAAGAAATTATTGGTAGTATTGGCATTTTAGATATCCTTGCTAAAGTCAGGAGTCCAGGTTTGATCTTTCCAAAAGGTCCCCTTGGGCCATCAACTACATGACCAACAGCATATCCTTCCTTTATCAATTTTTTTAATGCCACAAGAGCTCTTGCTCCACCTTTGGAAGAAGAACCACGAATGGAGCACCATCCAAAGATCTCAACAATTTTAGAAATTAAATCGCCATCACTACTTTGGCTTATGATTATTGCAATTTTATTTCGTTTTGCAAGGAAGGCAATACCAGGGAAAAATCTCTGATGCAGGGATATATATATAGGTAGCTCGCCTCTATTGTAAATTTCATCTTCAATCCTCTGATTTATCACCTTGATCCGATAGGTAAGGTTTATAAGTTTAACTACTATAAACCCTATATAGGATAGAACATATTTATATACAAATCGTTTCATGTTCAAAGTTTATAGATACTGATCATCTTTTTGAAGATAATTAACAATATAGTCCTTTACAGCTTCCTCTAAAGTATGGAAATTTAAGGGACATCCAGCAAGTCGAAGTTTTTTCATTTTTGCCTCTGTAAAATACTGGTATCTATCTTTCAAATTTTCCGGCATATCAATATATTGAATCGACAATTCCTTACCTTGCACCGTGAAAACAGATTTTGCAAGGTCATTCCAGGTTCGCGCCTTACCGCTTCCAAGGTTGTAGATGCCGTTAACTTTGGAATTCTGAAGGAGCCACCAGATTACATCTATACAATCCTTTATATAGATAAAATCCCTCTTCTGTTCTCCATCCCTATATTCAATATTGTAGGATTTAAATAGTTTGATATTTCCAGTATCCTTAACCTGATGAAAGGTTCTGTAAACAACACTCACCATATTATCTTTATGATACTCATTTGGTCCGAATACGTTGAAGAATTTTAATCCAACAATTCTATCAAGCAGTCCCTGCTGAAGTCCATAGAGGTCAAAAATCTGTTTAGAATAACCATAGATATTGAGAGGTTGAAGGCATAATGTTGTAGCATCATCATCAGAAAATGTGTGGCTTCCATCTCCATAAGTGGCAGCGCTGCTGGCGTAGATAAAACGAGCTTTGTTTTTTATCGACCATTCTGCAAGCTCTTTAGTATAGAGGTAGTTGTTTTTCATAAGGTAATCTGCATCCTGCTCTGTAGTTGATGAACAAGCCCCCATGTGCACAATAGCGCTAATATTATCCAATTTGCCATCTTTAAGAATATTCAAAAAATCATCTTTGCAGATATAATCTTGAAATTTTCTTTTTACAAGATTCTTCCATTTATCAGAAACACCAAGCTCATCTACTATTATTATATCCTTTATACCTTCTGAATTTAACTTCCATACAAAAGCACTTCCAATGAAACCAGCTCCGCCAGTGACTATAATCAACTTTTACCTCCTGATATTTTCAATAGTAAAGGTTTCATTGTAAAAGTAATAAGATCATAAGGTTAGATATTAATCTCTTTTATGAATGAAGAATTGTTAGAATATATTGAGAAATATATACAAATTATGAATTATAATATCTTAATCAATTTTTGGCGTTACTGCAAAAAGGCGGTTTTCGATATATCGATGCTGATTAGAACCAATTTCAGTCGATTCTTATCGATTATGGAAAGCAAAATTCCACTGAAAGTAGTTTTTGCAGTCGCGCCATTATTTAATAAATCATATTGTTTTCAGTATGTCAAGGGAAAGAGGGATGAATTGCTACAATATCTGATAATATTTTGTTATACAATCTATTTTATTATATTATTAATAATGAAGGGCTTCATAGATTATTTTTTTGATGCAATGCTATATTATTGTTGAAATTTATTTTGAATTCTTTTAGCCTACTGAAAACTGAGGTTAATATTATGGGAATGACTATCACTCAAAAGATTCTTGCTTCTCATGCAGATGTTTTGGAGGTTTCTCCAGGAGACCTGATTGAGGCAAAAGTAGACATTGTACTTGGAAATGATATAACAGCGCCTATTGCGATAAAAGAATTTAGACGTCTTAAAGTGGATAAAGTATTTGATACTAGCAAGATAGCCTTAAT
>JAXHTB010000349.1:0-4242 GCA_034190185.1 Spirochaetota bacterium
CCGTGTTAATCCGTGGCTAAAAAACATACTATTTAATATCTGAAAACAGTTTGAGCTTGCCAATCCTTTTAAATCTATGTTTATCCACAGCAAAAAATACAGTTTATCGCCATCTTAAGTTTAACGAAGTCACAGACCTAGCTGTGACTTCGCGCTATCAACTCCATTTACTTAGGCAGATTGTTATCACTGCTGATCGCACTGGGTGAAAGTATCAGGCACTAATGAATTAACTGAACATGCGGTATCTCCTACATTGGCGCTTGTATTGCTCGTAGAATATGGATTTGTATCGTTAACTGTAACTATAGCACTGTCATCAGGAACCGCATCTGTATCTGTCTCTATGCCACATCCCAGAGCTCCATTGGAATCTAGCTTGAATATCCAGACATCGCAATTTCTTTCCGAACTTTCCCAGTCGGTGTCGCCAGAGATGGCATATCCGCCATCTGAGGTCTGGACAACCGCATAGGCCCAATCAGAGCCAAAGTCTGGATATCCATCGATCGGCTTATTATAGATCTTCTGCCAATCAATACCGCCAGTGCTGTTCAGTTTGACAACCCAGGCGTCATTCATTATTGAATCAAATGAGTACGTCCATCCTGTCATCACATATCCGCCGTCTGCAGTCTTCTGAAGGTCTCTGGCAGAATCATTTTCTACACCGCCATAGGTATACTGCCATAGCAGATCACCACTTGCATCTACCTTAAATGCCCAGAAGTCACTTCCACCAGCTCCAAAAGAGCTTGTATCTGCTCCAACCACATACCCGCCATCGTTGGCGACCTGAACCGAGTAAGGTATCTCCGAAGATCCTCCGCCGTAGGTTTTCTCCCATTCAACTATTCCGGAATTGTCCAGCCTAACCAGCCAGACATCTCTACCGCCTGCGCCAAATGACTGTGTATCTGCAGTCATGAGATATCCGTCAGGATCGCCATCCTGGTCAAAGACCTGCTGGATCGATCTCCCAAACTCATCATCACCTCCTCCATAGGTCTTTTGCCATTCAATTCCACCGGATGTGTTTAGCTTCAACACCCAGATGTCATACCCTCCTTCGCCGAATGATGTAGTGTAGCCAATAAGCAGATATCCTGTTGAGTCTCCCTGGTTATTAAAGGTTTCCTGCACTTCCTTAGGCACATCAGTTCCCGTACCACCATAATTCTTCTGCCAGACAATACCCCCAAGGTTGTTTAGCTTGATCAACCAAATATCGCAATACCGATCCCCTGTACGGAATGTGTAAGAATCGCCTGCAGCTAGGTAACCATTATCAGAAGTCTGTATTACGGATTTGACTCCCTCAATGCTGCTACCACCGAATATATACTCCCAATCAATATTCCCACCGGAATCGAGTTTAACTACCCAGTAATCGTAGGATCCAGCTCCATTGTGGATACCCTCTGCAGTAAACACGTATCCGCCATCGTCCGTAGAGTCAAATCCATAGGTATGATATTCGCAGTATGTTTCACCATACCCATAGGTTTTGGACCAGGTGCTGATAGCCTCTTCAAGTCTTGTAACTGTTATTGTATAATCCTTTGTAGTTACGCCATCCTCCGCTGTTACCGTAATAGTAATAACGTTCTCTCCAACCGCAAGCGCTATAGTCCCAGATGGCGTGCCTGACGCTACCAAAACCGCATTTACTGTGATAGTTGCATTTCCATCTTCCGCTGTTGGTGTTACTGTTGTTGATGTCACATCACCCTCTACCTCAACAGTATATGCTGTAATATCCTCATCAAAAACCGGTGATAGTATGCCATCGGATACAGCTAAATTAGAAAGATTTGCATTATTGCTAGCCTCTTCAAGTCTGGTAACTATTATTGTATAATCCTTTGTAGTTACGCCATCCTCCGCAATTACCGTAATAGTAATAATGTTCTCTCCAACCGCAAGCGCTATAGGCCCAGATGGCATGCCTGATTCTACCAAAACTGCATTTATTGTGATAATTGCATTTCCTTCCGCTGTTGGTGTTACTGTTGTTGATGTCACATCATTCTCTACCTCAACAGTATATGCAGTAATATCTTTACTAAAAGCCGGGGATAAATCGCCATTAGATATGGTTAAATCGGAAAGGTTAGCATTTTCATTAGCGTCTTCCCCTCCTCCACTATCAGAGCAGTTAATAAACACTCCGCTGAAAACAACCAAGAAAAATAGTACAGTTTTGATTATTAAAGGATTTCTCATAATATCTCCTCCATTCTTTTCTATTATATCTATATATAATAGAAGTGATTAATTTGCCTGAATTATAACAAACAAATCATAGGCTCGTAGAGCTGTAGAGTTATGAAAAAATACAGCGCTAACAATTACAGATGTAACTCAAGATAAATTTTTTTATTATACCTCCTTTTCTTTATATAATCTTATAGCATGTTCAATTTATAGCGTTCCTGCAAAAAGTAAACTATCGAAATATCGATGCTGATTAGAACCGATTAAAGGCGATTATTACCGATTATGGAAAGTAAAATTCAGTCGTAAGCAGTCTTTGCAGTAGCGCCATTAAAAAAATACTTTGAAACAGATCATATACACAATTTCTAGATTAATATTAATCTTTTTGTAATCTGCATTCAAATTAATTGTCCTTTTTATTTTTTTTTTACATATCTACATTTTCTCAACTTAATATTGAAAATTCATAAATCAGATAATCAACTTGACATTTTTCACCAATTTACTATTTTTATTTTTCATATGAATAATATAGTCGAAACACAGGTTGTACCGTCTAATGCTCTCCCTGTAAGAATTGATAACTATATACTAAATGAATTCGACATTTTTCCATCGCGAAAAAGCGTAAAGAAAGCGATAAAGCGGGGCGAGATTAGAGTTAATGGAGAAATTCCAGAACCTTTTGTTATAATTCAACCTGGACAACTGATTGATATAACTGAATCAAAGGAAACTCCTGCAAAAACCTATGATCTAGATTTAAGAATATTATATGAGGATGACTGGTTGGCAGTTGTTGAAAAGCCGCCTGGGCTGATTATAAACGGGAATCGATTTAAAACTCTTGAGAACGCACTTCCATACAGCATTGAAGCATCGAAGCAAAAGGATGCTCTCATTAAACCAAGACCTGTTCACCGCTTAGATGCCTGTACTGGCGGGCTTGTTATAGCTGCTAAAACATCAAAAGCGCATGTAGATCTGAGCCGTCAATTCCAGCACAGAGAGATAAATAAACGATACAGGGCTATAGTAATCGGCAAACTTGATAATGATGGAGTGATCAGCTATTCCATTGATGGGAAGGAAGCTAATACTGTGTATTCATCTGTTGAATATATCCCCTCATTAAAGACTGGCTGGCTAACTCTGGTTGACCTTTGGCCAATGACTGGAAGATATCATCAAATACGACGCCATCTTTCCATAATGGGATTCCCGGTATTGGGTGATAAGCTATACGGAACAGAAGGTAATATACTAAAAAGCAAGGGAGTTTTCTTGTGGGCTGTTGAGATATCACTTAAGCATCCATTTTATAAATGGACTCTTACAATAACGATAAAGGAAGCGCCAAAATTTGAAACATTTATTAATCGCGAAAAGAGACGATGGATAAAATATCATAGAAATATGCCATCATTAGACAAGGAATCTGTTGAATGAGAAAGATACAAACTCATATTACATTTCATATATAGTTGAAAATTCTAAATCCATAATGGATCGTTATTTCATATGCTGCTTTTGGGGTACATTTGCCTAGTTTTATGCCTGTTTTGTAATCGTAAGTTCAATCTGATTTCAGAAGGGTAAGCTCAAACTGGTCACATAGACAACGACGAAGTAGAATCAGATTATTTTATTAAAAGCAACCGTATTCCCAATCTTATTTCAATAAAGCCAATATTTTTTCTTTACTCGCCGTAAAAATAATACTCTCTATTGCTCTATCTAGCTTTTCATGATCATGGATAGACTTTATCAATTTTTCTTCATTATCCAATAATCCAAATTTTCTTGATAATAAACGAATTAACACATATTGTTTTTCTTCTTCTCTCCCTTCTTCCCTTCCTTTTTCTCTTCCTTCTTCTCTCCCTTCCTGCCGTGCAATTTCAATTTCTGTATTGTAATCAAGTTTCCACTTTAACCTCGATTCATAAAGATCTCTTAACCTTTCATCATTGGTAAAATGCTCGTACTCTTTATGCGCTTTTGCTATTGTCTCATCATCCT
>JAXHTB010000035.1:0-16611 GCA_034190185.1 Spirochaetota bacterium
GAAATCTCGCATTGAGCCTGGAGAGCACAGAGATTCGAATGTGTCAGCTTGCCAAGAATGAAATGGCACATAATAGGTATTACAGCTTTAATGATATAGAAGAAAAGATAGATAGCGTAACCCTATCCTCTTTTAACAGAGTTTGCACAAATTTATTCATGGATAAAAGATTTACCATCGCATCAATCGGTAAACTAGATAGTGTAGATGAAAATGAGTTATACCTGAATGTTTAATTATTAAGGTATGTTGGGAAATATTGCGGTTTTTATTGAAATATTCATCAGATTTATATCTTGTATTTTTGAAGGATGCAAGGATTCCGGCAAAGGGAGATGATAACAAGAAGATACTAGTAGAAGTAAAGGACGCTTCGCCTCTATATAAATTCCTTACTTTCTACTTGAATCCAGGAATCCTTTAGCGCCTAAGGCGCTTTGTTTAAAGGAATATTATGGCAGGCAGGAACGATTCGATTAATAGCACTATAAGTGAAGGATCAGTATTTGAAGGTAAGTTTAATATTTGCGGATCTTTAAAGATTGATGGTAAATTTGAAGGTGAAATCAAAACTGAAGAAGAGTTGATCATTGGCGAAACAGGAAAAGTAAAAACTAATATTGAAGCTAGGACGGTTGTAGTCAGCGGTACTGTTATTGGCAATATAAAAGCTAGGGAAGAAGTAAAACTTCTTGGAACATCTAAAGTAAGAGGAGATATAACCACCCCTTTTTTAAGTATTGAAAGGGGTGTGATTATTCAGGGAAATGTTGTTATAACAGGGGATCATAATGGCGATATTGATAAATTTATTGAAGATTCCTTTGAGGCAAATAAACATAAACCAAAAGGCGTCATTAAAAAAGAGATTGATTAGTTTGGCTAAGAATACCGATGAATAATAGAGAAGTATTTCATATTTTTCTATAATTATTTCAAATTAAAGAACATATAGGATTGCTGAAAATATCAGATATACCATATTAAATATACTGCCCATATTATTTGGAGTTGGAAACCGGATATAAATAAAACAATATGCAGAAATTCCCTCAATTTACTATGAAAAAAATTATCTGTTTTTTTTCTATAATTATATTATTGACTATTATTATTTATGCTTTCAATATTTTTCATGAAAGTGATGAATTTACTGAGGATGAAAAACGGAAAACTGAACTTCTTCTATCCAGTAAAACTGATTTTTCTACACAAGAGGAATTCATACCTCTGCAGATCAGATACCATCGTGTTGAGAAGGGCGAAACCTTAAGTGAAATTGCAGGGGTTTATAGTGTTTCCATGGATTCTATTTGTGGAAGCAATAACCTGCGATCTTATGATATCATAAGAGTAGGCGCAATACTTCGAATTCCAAACAAGGATGGAATACTTCATAAGATACGGAAAGGACAAAATATTGTATCTCTAGCTAAAAGATACAGGGTGCCTATAAAGAAAATCATTGCAGAGAATAACATCAAGAACCCTGATTTTATCACCGTTGGAGAGGATATCTTTGTTCCTGACGCAAAACCATTAAATGTTATTCCTGGATTTTTATGGCCAGCTAGAAACAGACAAGTAACTAGCAGTTACGGGTGGCGAAGGCATCCTATCAATAGAAGAAAGCATTTTCACCTGGGGATTGACATTAGATCTCGATATCAATTAATTAGAGCCACTAAATATGGGAAAGTAACTTATACTGGATGGTTAGGCGGTTATGGAAAAGCTATTATAATTGCTCATCCTGGAGGGTGGAAGTCTTTATATGGACATCTTTCCAGGTTTATTGTAAAAGTTGGACAATATGTAAAGCAGGGACAATATATTGCAAAAAGCGGTAATACAGGTTACTCTTCAGGCCCTCATCTCCATTTTGAGCTTATAAAAAATGGCAGGCATAAGAATCCCTATAGATATTTGCATTTTAGATAAAACTTCCCCTTTTAATATCAAGAATATAAATTTTAAATGTTATGAATGAGAGATAATATGTTCGCTAATTCTAATTTTTTATTTGAAATAGGGACTGAAGAGATCCCTGCTCTATATATCCATCCTGCAATTGTTTCCATGAAGGATATTTTAGAAAAAAAATTAACTGATAGCAGAATTTCTTTTGGAAATATTGAAACCTCTGCAACACCAAGGAGACTAGTTATTTCAGCTTCAGGAATGGCAGCTTCCCAGATTGAGGATAAGTCTGAGATTAAAGGTCCTTCAACAAAATCTGCCTATGATAGTCAAGGTAATCCTAGCAAAGCTCTACTCGGTTTTCTAAAGGGGAATAATATAGAATTGAAGGATGTTATTAAAAAAGAGACTGACAAAGGCGAATACATCTTTGCAAATAAGAATAGTGAAATTAAGAGCACAATTGAAATTTTACCTTCAATTATTGAATTTATGGTTAATAATATACCTTTCCCCAAAAGGATGAGGTGGAGTAATAAAAAAATTAGCTTTGCAAGACCCATCTCTTATTTTTTAGCTCTATTTAATGACGAGATTGTGCCAATTTCAATATCAGGCATTAAATCTTCAAATGTTACAAGAGGGCATTACATCCAGCACAATCGAATGATAGTAATCAATAAAATAGAAGATTATGAGGATATATTGCTAGAAAACGGCGTGCTCCTCAACTATCAAAAAAGAAAAGAAAATATAAGAAATGAACTTCTTCTTGCAGCAAAGGAGCTTAGAGGTAAACTGATAGATGATGAAGGGCTATTGGATATTGTAACATATTTAAACGAAAATCCTCATGTTATTACATGCGAGTTTGATAAGGTTTATCTAGATATCCCGGACATTGCATTGATAACTGAGTTGAGAGAACATCAAAAATGTTTTGCTCTTAGAGATGGCAATGGCGCTTTAATGAATAATTTTCTTGTTATTTCAAACAATCCTCCAACATCATTCATAAAGAAGGGCAATGAAAGGGTTGTAACAGCAAGATTTAGTGATGCTAGCTTTTTTTTCAATGAAGATAGAAAAGTAAGCCTAGAGAACAGGATCAATACATTAAAAGGGATTCTGTTCCATAAAGACCTTGGTACTATTTATGAAAAAATAGAAAGGATGAAATGTATTGCTGATCATATCTCAGTAAAACTTAATCTCTCTGACGAGACATCAAAAAAAATTGAAAGAGCAATACTGCTTTGTAAGACTGATCTTGCAACTGCAATGGTTTCAGAGTTCGCTTCTTTACAAGGCGAAATCGGCAGAATATATGCTCTAATCGATAAAGAGGATGAAGAGGTTTCTGATGCTATCCGTGATCATTATAGACCTAAATTTCAGGGCGATGAATTGCCGAATAATATTGTGAGTATTGTTGTATCACTTTCAGAGAAGATTGACAATATCTTTGGAGCATTTTCTGTAGGGAATATCCCAAAGGGTTCAGTCGATCCTTATGCATTACGACGGCAGGCTGCTGCAATTATTGAGTTGTTGATAGAAAATGAAATTAATTTGCCTTTAGATAATGTTCTTAATAATATATCTAATAAATATAAAAACGGTAAAGAACTCCTTGAGAAAATTTTAGATTTTATCTCTGCAAGAGCGAAAACCAATTTTCTTGAAAAAAATATTAAATATGATGAGATCGATGCATGTTTATCAATCGGATATCATGATTACTTTGAGTTGTTCAAGAGAGTTGCAAGCTTGAATGAATTCAGGAGAGATGAAAATTTTACTGAGATGCTTTTAAGCTTTAAAAGGATGAACAATATTTTGACAATTTTTAGGAAAAAGAATCCTGACTATATCCTTAATTTTTCAACTGATCTTTTACTTGAGGATAGAGAGAAGGAGTTGTACAATTTTTTTGAATCCAGAGGAGATGAGATTCAGGAATTTTTAAGTACTAATCAATATATAAAATTATTTAAATTGCTTATTGAGGGCAAGCCAGTTATTGACAGCTTTTTTGATCATGTGCTTGTTATGGATGACGATATAAGTATCAGAGATAACAGACTATCGCTTATTGATAGAATTGTGAATCTTTTTAGAAATTTCCTTGATTTTTCAAAGATATCTGAGTAAAATGTTTATTTAATAAAGAATAAGGATATTTGACTATTCAAAAAGCTAAATTAGTTTTTTTTGATGTTGTTTCAGAATTAAATAAAGAATTCTGAGGTCAATATGAGTAATCTAAATATTACAAGCAGAAAAACTATTGAAGATGTGATATACACCGAAGGCATCGGCATTCATTCAGGTGATTTGGCTAAAATAAGACTGCTGCCTGCGAATGTAGATTCGGGTATTATATTTATAAATAAAAAATACGGCATGAAATCCCCTATTAAGGGCAATGTTGAATCAATTGTAGATACTACCTTTGCTATTACTCTCGGGAATAGTAAATGGAAAGTTGCAACTGTTGAACATTTAATGGCGTCGTTATTGATCTTAGGTGTTACAGATGTTATAATTGAGATTGATGGCGATGAAATGCCTATATTTGATGGATCTGCCAAGCCAATAATTGAACTCTTTAATGAAAAAAGATTCCATCACTTCGAAAAGGAAGTCAATCCTATTAAAATAATAA
Source organism: Spirochaetota bacterium (assembly GCA_034190185.1). GTDB lineage: Bacteria > Spirochaetota > UBA4802 > UBA4802 > JAFGDQ01 > JAXHTB01. The sequence continues at coordinate 4,589 of JAXHTB010000035.1, forward strand.
ATCCAATTTGGGTAATGGATGGAGAGAAGTTGATAATTGCATTGCCATCGGAAGAACCTAGGATATCATATACTATTAATTATGAGCAATCTTTTGTGCAAACTCAATACGCTCATTTTCCGCTAAGTCAGGATGTGGTCTTAAAGGAGATTGCCCCTGCCAGGACATACGGTTTTGAAAAGGATGTGGAATACTTACATAGATGCTCTTATGCTTTAGGTGGCAGTCTTAACAATGCTCTTGTTATCTCTGATGATTCCTATCTTAATCAACCCAGATTTGTGGACGAATGTGTGCGACATAAGGTGCTTGATTTTCTAGGGGATATAGCTTTCATCGGTAGGCCTTTAGTGGCTTATTTTATAGTATGCATGTCAGGTCATACCTTTGATGTTAGCTTTGCTAAAAAGATTGTTGATATTTATTCAAACATTGAAGTAGGCACAATACCTGATATCCCATTTAAAGCCAAAAAAAAGGTATAAATTATTTTTTATTTATTCTTTACTCAATTTCTTTATTATCATATCATCATAGTCTGAAATAGCAGAACTTTTAGTATTATTTGAGTCAGTCAGGATTCCTATTAGAATAGGATCATATTTTGGAAATTCGCCAAAGAGGTCTTTGTAATCCTGTAGAACATTGCGTTTTTCTGTAACCCACTTGCCTAATAACTCTTCTCCGGTTTCAAGTATCAGGAATCTTCCCTCATAAATAATGCTGCCAAATTTTTCCTTTTTCTTCTTAATTATCTTTCCTTTTGATAGAGAGGAACTCCATACATACTTTATTACATTAATTGGCTGGTATTTCCAAGAAAGAAAAGGGATATCTGTTCTTTTAAATATTACATAAATCCCTGCAGCGCTGTCATTTTTGCTCTTCATATTTTCATTTGCACCTTTTGGTAATTGTAATACTCGCCACCTCCATGTCAAGATAGGATATGAATCCAGTTTCCATTTAACCTTTTTAGCAATTTGTATCGATGTTTTTTTAGATACTGCATGAAGGTAATTATTGTCTTTTTCAGATACAATACTGTATATCTTCAATAATTCCTCTTTCGATGCTTTTCGTGTTAGCCAGGAATCCGAAATATTATATGAATTTTCAAAATTATCTATTACAATATCATTCATATCGCCATATATATTATACTGATTTAAAAGAGACAAGAAAATAGATTGAAAGAAGACTATCGATAATAGGAGAATATATAGTGAAAAATGTTTTTGATCTGTTAAGGTTTTCATATTGCTTACTCCTTTTATAGAATTTAAACATCATTATCTATTATACTAAAGAAGATTTCAGTAGAAAAGCGCTGTATATACTTTAATACTGTTGTTAATAAATATGAAAATTTAGTGCTTGGAACATATAAGAGATGTTATATGCCACAATTCTATTTATTATAAAGATATCATTCAATTAGAAAAAAATATTGCATTAGTAACTTTCTGTTTTAATATTTGACAGATTTTCCAATATTTATAGCAATGAGATTAAGGTTCCTATGTTTTTTGATACTAAAATAAAAAAGGATTCTGTATACTGGATGGCAAAAAAGAGACAGAAAGCTATGGATAATTTTTTTGAATACCTTTCTGATAATTTTATCTGATATAGATCTATGTAACAATTAAAAAGGAGAAAAAAAATGAAAATTGCTGATGGTATTTATGCCTATATATGGAGGGGCTTTTTTGAGAATAATTGTAATATGTTCTATTTTTCTGAACCCTTGAATATGCTTATCGATCCAGGTTTAAGACATCATCTCGATTTGCGATTTGAGGGTATGAAAAATGATGGTTTAGACCCTGAGGATGTAAAACATGTTCTAAATACTCATTCTCACCCTGACCACTTTGAGGGAAGCCTATATTTTCAGGAAAAAGGTGCCTCTATCTCTATGCATAAGGATGAAATAGATTTTATAAATACTGTTGGAGAAGATTTTTTTGCAATGTTGGGAAAGAAGTTCCCAACGATTAAATTTGATGAAATTTTGCAGGAGGGGAAGTGGAAGGTAGGAGACACCGAGTTTGAGATTTATCATACACCTGGACATTCTCCAGGTTCAATATGCCTGTACTGGCCTGAAAAGAAGACGCTGGTTTCCGGTGATCTCATATTTAAGGAGAGTGTAGGCAGGGTTGATATTCCCGGAGGAGACGGAGCAAAACTGAAAGAAAGCATTGAAATAATTGAGACCCTTGACATTGAGATCCTTCTTCCTGGGCATATGGGATATGTTAGCGGTAAAAAAGATGTAATAAGAAATTTTGATACTATAAGATATTATCTTAATATGATGTAAAGAGGTTTGTCTGTTATTATTGTGTATTATATAGTACTGTAAAGATGATATTCTACATCCAGAATATAATTCTGACTTGATATTAACAGAGCTGTTTTTTAATATACTCCAATTCCAAATTGCTGTTTCATATAATATAATAACTCAGCTTTGGGTCGCAACCAGATTTAATCAAGATATGTCTTCCTAAAAAGCTGAATAACTATAGTCCGATGAAGCCAAGAGTCGCTGTTTATCCAGATTTACTGTGGAAATCACTAGTCAAGAAATAGATAATCCTACAATTAATGAATTAATATTGTTGTAAAAATTTAAATATATCTAATTATCATTGATTCTGGCAGATTATTTTAAATTTATTCTAAATTGATTTCTTATTTTGAACAATTTAGGTTAAGTTTTAAAATATATTAGATAACAAAATGAGATTATTAAAAAGGAGTCTATTATGAGTGATCTAGTTAAACAGGGACAATGGGTTTGGATTATAGTGCAGGAAAAAAATGGGAATGAACAGTTTCTGGGACAGTATGACAACAAAAGCAATGAATCTTATATCCCTACCTTCCTTGAGAAGGATGATGCTTTACAATGTATTAATCTCCTTACTCGCGATAAGAGCATTAAGCATGAAATCCAGGCAATTCAGTTTGAAGATTTAGGCCAGAGCGCGTCTCAAAACGGTTTTCTTCTTTTTGTTTTGAACGGTGAAGGTGAAGTACTTGAGAAAATCGAACCTTAAGTATTACTGGTTTGTACACATAAATAGATGGTATCTATGGAATTGATTAAATATTAATAGGAAGTTGTACTGACCTCAATTTTATTCCTTAATTATCTTAGGATAGTTAAGGAATAAAATTATTGTATATATTATTCAATTTTTCTGTACAAAAAGGTTATAATGTTTGATTATTTAATCGTAAGCTCAAACAGTTTTCAGAAATTAAATAGTGTGTTTTTTAGCCACGGATTAACACGGATGAAACACTGATTTTCCTTATAGAATTATAGTATTATTTTTATACAGTCAAGCCGTTTGAACAGTCTGTGAAAATCTGTGTATATCAGTGGCAAATAATTTTAACAATTGAGTTTATATTTCACTGATTGATTTTATAGCATCATTCCTTCTGAAATCAGATTGAACTTACATTTGAACTTTATAATAAATGAAATAAGTATTGGATTCTAACATGCCCTTTGGTATTAGCCATGGAAAAGGCAAAGGTAGAGGAGGTAGAAGATTCCGCAGAGGCAAAGATATTAGCGGAATCAGCAAAAAAGGACGATCTGAGAATTGTCTATGTCCTAATTGCGGTATAATTGTTCCTCATAGAGCCGGTTTGCCATGTTTTCAAACAAAATGTCCTAAGTGTAATTCCCCTATGGCGCGTCAATTTCTTTATGATGAATAACGGAGATTGTGCTATGGAAAGGATAGACGCATTAAAACGAGGTACTAGAATAGCATTTATTGCGACCTCTGTTACATTATTTTTAGCTATAATGAAGGCTTTGGTTGGATATTTATTTGATTCTAAACTGTTGATAGCTGATGCCTTTCATAGCAGTGCTGATCTCTTAGCTATTTCTGCTTCAGGATTTGGGCTTTGGCTTGCATCTAAGAAAAAAACACAAAAGTTTCCCTATGGATTTTATCGAGCAGAGACATTAGTTAGCCTCATTATAGGTGGATTAATTGTATGGGGAGGGATTACTTTATTTATAGATGGATATCAGAAATTATTCCATATTTCTGATATTTTACCGCAACAGAATTTCGATCAATTACATGGAGGTAATTTATCGAAATATTCAACTAACGGCAAAATAAATCATGGAGGACTTATTTTAGAATTCCCATTCCTCCCTGTAGGTGTTAGTATAATTTCTATTATAACTGCCTTTTTCATTGCAAAACAGGAGCGAGTTGTTGGCAAGGCAATAGGATCTCAATCACTGTTAGTTAATGCTAGTGAATCATTTTTAGATATTTTTGCATCTATAATTGTTCTTTTGGGATTGCTTTTAGCTTATGCTAAGATTCCATATATTGAAGGTTCTATTATTATATTAATTTCATTTCTTATTATCAAATTGGGTTTAACAAATGCATGGACATCGCTTCTATTTCTAATGGATGCAAATTTGGATCCAAAACTGCAAACAGAGATTGAGAATAAAATAAATGAAATTTATGGCGTAAAAGGAGAAAGTGAGGTTAAAATCCGTCAATCTGGACCGTTTAAAATGGTTGAGTGTAGGATTGAAACATCTCCTAGTCTTCCTCTATACAGAGCTCATGAGTTAGCAGATAAGGTGGAAGATTATGTCATGAAAAACTATGAACATATTGAATCAGTTTTTATTCATATTGAACCATCAATTGGGAAATCTATATCTGCCATTATTCCTGTTCATGAGATAAATGGATTAGATTCTAAAGTATATGAGCATTTCGGTAGAGCTCCATATTTTGTCATTTTAAGGCTTAAAAATTCAGATGTGGAAATCGAAGATTTTTATTATAATGAGTTTATTAAAGAGACTAAACATATTGGGATTAAAGTTATTAGGGCTGTCATTAAGTACAAGTTGGACCTGTTATTTACCTCTCGCATTGGTGAAATTTCTTTTTATATGTTAAAGGATAATTTTGTTGATATTTACAGAATTTCTAAGGATCTAACTGTTAAAGAGGTTATAGATAAATATCTTAAAAATGAATTTAAACAGATTTATGAACCAACTCATACAGTGGAAGAATCTCAGATAGAAAAGTTATCAGAATAATATGATTCCTCAGTATATTTCAATTATTATCTATAGACAAATTCCTAACAACTGAATGATAATACTTATATATCAAGAGAGAAATATAATGAATTTTGACATAGCATTGGGAACTGTAATCTTTGTATTAGCATATGGGTTTTTACTCTATCTTATTATATGGTGCAGGAATACAATCAATATGATAGATAAACGCAATATTAGGTCTTTAAGGGAGATATCTGAGGAAATACACAATGGCAGATAAAAAGGATCTGGATTTGCAAGTAACAACTGAACTCTCACGGGAGTTATCTCTTTTTCATGTAACAATGATGGGAGTTGGGATGATGATTGGTGCTGGTGTTTTTCTTGGAATAGGAAATGCGATAAAGGTGGCAGGCCCTGGCGGAGTGATTTTGACATTTACACTGAACGGTTTACTTGGTATTTTTACAGCTATGTCATATGCTGAATTAAGCTCTGCAATTCCAAAGGCTGGAGGCGCTTATAATTTTGCTAGAATTGCTTTCGGGCGCGGTGTAAGCTTTATTGCAGGATGGATGGAATGGTTTGCCTCAAGTATAGCTGGAAGTGTATATTCATTAACATTTGCAATTTATACTCTTCACTATCTAGAGCAACTTGGAATGCTTCAATGGATCCCAATTCCTGAGTATTATTCACAAAAACTCTCTGCTGTGATTATTGCTATTATTTTTATCTATATCAATTATCGAGGAGCCTCAGAAACTGGCAAAACAGGTGCTTTCTTTACTCTTGGCCAGACCATAATGTTAGGTATTATTGGTATTGTCGGCATTTATGTTGTGATTGAAGAACCAAACAGGATAGCGAACTTTCAACCCTTTATGCCTAATGGATGGACTCAACTTCTTATTACAATGGGATTTACCTATGTAGCTTTTGAGGGGTTTGAAGTGATTGCTCAAGCAGGGGATGAAACTATTGAACCGCGTAAGAATATTCCAAAAGCAATGCTCTATTCAATATTTATTGTAGTTACAACATATATTTTAGTTTCATTTGCTGCAGTAATTGGTGTAAAGGCAGGCGCACCAGGCATCCATGGAGCACCATGGGAATGGATTGGGAGTTTTCGTGAAAAGGGATTTGGAATGGCAATATCCAGATTGATGCCCTTTGGTAGCTTTGTGGTTACTCTTACTGTTATTTTTGCATCAACCTCTGCTCTAAATGCAACTATATATTCAGCTACACGCGTTTCTTATGCTCTTGGAAGAGACCGGATGCTGCCGGCTTTTTTTTCGAAAATATCTAAGAAGAAAAAAACCCCCTATTTTTCTCTTATATTTACTTCTATCATTGTGGTCAGTGTCCTATCCTTTCTGCCTACAATGGATGTGGCATCCAGCGCCAGTATAATGTTTCTTTTCCTTTTTTTTATAGTAAATCTTTCTGTAATTAGGATACGCAGACATATGTCTGATGAGCTTAAATATGGATTCATTATGCCTTTCTTTCCGTATATTCCAATTTTGGCGATATTATTTCAAGCTTTGCTTGCAATTTGGTTAATCCATATGAGCTGGATTGCATGGGTTGTTGCGCCTGTATGGATCGGAACTGGTATAATTATTTATTGGGTCTATTCCAAGGATCACACACTGGTGTCAGGTGATGAAATTATTGTTCTTGAGGAGGAGCCAGCATCTGTTAAAAAGAAATATAGCATTATGGTTCCAGTGGCTAATCCTCAAAATGCCCTTCAACTTGTAAGAAATACTTTTAAAATCAGTGATGCAAAGGATGCTCAAGTTGAACTTCTGCACATGGTACCTATTCCAGAACAGGTGCCCCTGTCAGGTGCTGATAAATATATATTATCAGGTAAGGAAGCTATTACTGAGGCTATGTTATATTTGAATTTAAGTTTTCCTATTACATCAACTATCCGTTATTGCAGAAATATAGCACGCGGAATTGTGATGGCTGTAAGGGAAAAAAAGACTGATATGTTAATATTAGGTTGGCCTGAACGTGAGTCATTAAAACGAAGTTTTATTATTGGAAGTACAATCGATCCTGTTGTGGAAAATGCCCCATGTAATGTTATTATTTTAAAGGATTGCACTAATGATACATATAAAAATGTGCTTGTTCCTTTTGCAGGCGGCCCAAACGGTATTTTCGCTTTTGAGATTGCTTCAATTCTTGTTGATCAAGAAGAAGGTCAAATTGTTCCGCTTAATGTAGCTACTTCTGAACAAAAGACAAAGGATATTGAGTCTTATATGGATGCTGTTGTTAAGATAAATGAATTAAATAGAGATCTATTTAATCCTAAGTACATGATATCTCCTAATCCAATTGAAGTAATTATAAATGAAGCCAATTATGGGAATTACGATTTAATTGTAATTGGGGCAACTAGGGAGAAAATGTGGAAACAGATGGTAAAGGGATCTTTCCCGGAAGAAATTGCAAAAAGATGTAATAAACCTTTTATAATGGTTAAAGCTACTGGCGGATTAGAGCTCTTTATTAAACGGATCATCTGAACGGATCTATGGGTAAAATAACGAATGAAAGTATAGCAATGTTAATTCAATTGAACAATAATTATCCCTTAACTTTGTATAGTAATCAATTTATCAATAGTATATCTAGTAATGAGGAAATAGTATGAAAAAAGTTATTTCAATGCTCATGATAGCCTCACTCCCTTTAACAACACTCGCCAGAGGAAAGATCAATATTGCTGTTCTCGAACTTGAGGCTGACGGCGTGACCAAATCCCAGTCCCGCACCCTTACAAACAAGCTGCGCGGGGAACTAATCAATTCAGGCAGATTTGATGTTATTGAACGCAGTCAGATGAGAGCAATCCTAGATGAACAAGGATTTCAGCAGGCTGGATGCACAGATGAGGATTGTGTTGTTAAGATCGGTCAGTTAATTGGTGTTAGGAGAATGATTGCCGGCAGCGTTGGTAAAATAGAACATACTTATGTTATCTCATTGCGTTTGATAGATGTTGAAAAAGGGAAGATAGTGCGAAATGCCAATGAAGAGATTACAGGAACCCTGACCGATGTGCTGCAGGTTGGAATTTTTAATGCTGCTCGAAAAATCGCAGGTTTTACCGATGGATTCAGACAGCTTAAGAATAGCAAAAAAGATGAACAGAGAGATTCTGCTTCAGTCTGGTTTGTAAATCTATATAGCGCTGATAATTTGTATCTGGATCACTCAACTAAAATAATAGTTGATGGAAATAAAAGGGAAAGAGTGAGAAAATCTCTCACAGAGATTAGTCCTGGCAGACATATTATACATTATGATGTAAATTATAGGGTCAGATATTACTCCGAATTTACCGTAAAAAAGGGCAAGAATTACATTGAACCAAAGTTCAAGGAGAACGGACTTCCCGGATTATCCCGGCATATTACATGGTCGCCTAAAAAACAGGAGAATAATGCTGTAGCCAAGAGGAAGATGACATATTTTACCTATGATGAAAAAAATAATAAGAAGAAAAATCAAGCGATATTGCATCTTTTAATTAATATCAATGAACAACATGGTGAAAGTAATGAGCTTATCTTTAATTATAATTGGGAAATTAAATTGAATGAAAAAACAATCAGCTCTGACAAAATTTCTGAAATTCGTTCGCAGACATCGCCTGACACCTACAGAAAAGGAGTGGTAATCTATTCTGACAATTATCATTACTATTCGATTAACTACTACATTATTAGAAGATCCACACAGCTTGATATCAGGTCAGGGTATATTGAATATAAATGAGTAATTCCCAGACTATTTTAAGTAGAGGATGGACTAATTGTCAATATCTCTGTTTTAATTTTTATTTGCCACAGGATTGATATTAACCCTAGCAAGCACTAATGAATATACATCTTTTGCGCCACTATATTTTAATATCCGCGCACATTCGTTGATTGTTGCCCCTGTAGTAAATACATCATCAACAATAAGAACCTTTCGATTTTTGATACGATCAATTTTCTGGGTTTTATATCTGCCGATAATATTAAAAAATCTATCTCTATAATTCAGCTCCTTTTGTACCCTGGAGAATAGTTTTTCTTTCAATAATACGTTATATTTTTTGTTCATTTTTTTGGCCAGATCTCTTGCCACAAGCTCTGACTGATTAAATCCCCTCTTATATTTTTTTGATCTTTTCATCGGCACTGATGACACAATATCAAAGCTGTTCTTATATTTTTCTATATGCGGATATGATAATCTAGATAAATGCAGGTGCAGTCGTTTTTTATGATTAAACTTATAATTGTGCAATACCTCTTTCATTACGCCGGCATATTCAGCCACAATAATATTTTTAGTTATAAACAGTTCTCTATCCGAACATATTGTACAGCGTTCATTCTCCAATGTGCCGGAGCATATATCGCATTTTTCTTCAATCAATATAATATTCTGCATGCATGAATTGCAAAGGCAATTGTCCTGAAAGGATATTGTCTTTGCGCAATATACGCATCTCGACGGAAATAAAAAATCTAATATCAGAAATACTATTTTAGATAGATAAGTATGCATATCTTCTTTAAATAATTATTACTGAGAGATCGTCGATCCAGATCAAGTGATATACACAATGGAATGTTTTTAGAGCCCAATCTCACATGCAATTTTTTCGCAACAATATTCAGGATCTCCAAATAAAGGGAAGGCTGCTCTAGCGCGTCTAAAGTAGAGTCCCATATCGTGCTCTCTTGTTGTGCCGATACCGCCGTGAATTTGAACTCCCATGCGTGATGCTTTTTTATAGACCTTGCTCATGCGAGCTTTGGCCATGGCAGATTCTAAAGTGCATGGAAGTCCCTGATCGATAAGCCATCCTGCATAATAGACAAGTCTTTTGCTCATGCCTATCTCTGCCCACATTTCAGCTAAGTAATGCTGAAGAATACCAAATGTACCGATAGGTTTTCCGAATTGTTCTCTAACCTTAACATAATCAACACAGTTTTCAACAATCCAATCAGCGCCTCCTATCATTTCAGCGCATTTAGCAACAGCAGCATGCTCTAATACTTTGCTTACAACTGGCCATCCTGCATTAAGCTCTCCGAGCATATTAGTTTTGGATACTGATACATTTTCGAAAGTAACTTCTGTTTGTTTATCATCTGCAATTGAAGGCAGCGATGTGATGGTTATCCCTTTGCTCTTTGCATCTACTATAAAGACCGATATGCTTTTTTCATCTGCTGCCATTTGATCTGTTCGTGTTATGCATATAAAATAATCGGCAGTTTGAGCATCATGAACAAACAATTTAACGCCATTTATTATATACTCATTTTTATCCGCAATTGCCTTTACAGCAATACCGTTAGCATCGTAGCTTGCGCTTGGCTCGGAAAGGGCAAGGGAAAATAGCATATCTCCGGATGCTATTTTAGGAAGATACTCCTTTTTTTGCTTATCGCTCCCTGCATGCAGAATAAGTAATGTGCAGATAACAGTAGAAAGGTAAGGAGATACAAGGCATGCACTGCCTGTCTCCTCGAGAAGCACAAGCAGATCCAAAAAACTTCCGCTGCTCCCGCCATACTCTTCTGGTATCACAAGCCCCATCCATCCAAGCTCTGCCATTTTCTTCCAGATATCGCTTCTAAAGCCTATCGAATCTTCCTCCATCTCTCTTACTAAGGTTTTTGGAAACTCATTAGCTAAAAAATCATGCGCCATACTTCTTAATATCTTTTGTTCTTCTGTGAAATCGAAATCCATAATTCCTCCTTAAGTGAAAGTGATAACCTTTCATCTTCTAAACTCGAATATAATCTATTATATTTTGTGAATTATATTATTCAATATATGAATATAAAAACATTCGAAAAAAATCCCTAGAACTAATCTTTATGGTTGAATATTATATTTTATAAAATGCTTTTATTGATATACTTTATCCTGTTGCTTTTCAATTTCGTGGCAAACCAAGCCCTGCCCATGCGATTACGTTTTTTCTTATCTCTGTTGTTCCTCCTGCTATTGTGTATCCAGAATTCCATTGGCAAAGCTCCTGAAATTTACCATAAAGGGGAGCCCATTTAGAGCCTCCTTTAATTATTCCATAGAGTCCCATAATTTCTACTGCTGTTTCAGACAATCGCAGGTAAAGCTCGCTTGAAAAATATCCGCATGCAGCAGCTTCGGCTGCTACATCCTTACCCTGACTCTGAAGCCAGCAGACATAGTATGCATATTTTCTTGCAGCCTCAAAGTCGATAACAAAATCAGCAAGTTTCTGCCTGATTAAAGGTTTTTGAGATAATGAGCCGCTGTTGTCATGAGTCTCCCTGCAATATTCGATCAGCTCCTCTAAATCCCTTCTTCCTGCTGCGGCAAACACTATATTTGCGCGAGCAAAATTCCTTCCTGCCATCATAACATACCAACCTTTATTAACATCACCTATTATGTTCCTTTTATGCACTCGAAAATTGTCGATAAATGTTTCATTATAAAGATGACTGCGATTCATAAAGATAAGGGGACGAAATTCAATCCCAGGTCCAATCCTGTCGATAAAAAAGGTCAATCCCTTATGTCTTTGTTCCTTTGGATCTGTTCTTGCAAGTATAAAGATATGATCAGCTCGATGTGCGCCGCTTGTCCATACCTTTTGCCCAGTAATGACATATTCGTCACCATCTTCAACTGCACTTGTATTTAATGAAGCAAGATCAGAACCTGCATTAGGCTCGCTTAATCCTTCTGCCCAATTTATCTCAGCTCTGGCTATTTTGGGCAGCCACTCTTTTTTCTGCTCTTCCGTGCCGTATTCTAAAATGCCGGCTGCCACTGTCATAAAATGCATAGGGATTGCAGGCACTCTGTAGTATGCTGTCACTTCGTTAAAAATTAG
>JAXHTB010000350.1:0-4240 GCA_034190185.1 Spirochaetota bacterium
GATTGTTCCAAGGAGCTTATGATGAATATTCCTTCCATTTTAAAAATTGTGTAACTTTATCATGGCAGCTCCATCTGAAAATTGAGTTGACATAGTATAATTGAAAGATGATAATAAAAAATCAGTGTATAAATCTAACATTTTATCTTTATTCATGTATTAATTATAGTATCATTATCATAAATACTTACATCCTTTGCGTAAATGAGATAATAATTTTTATTTTTGCTTTACAAAATCCTTTATACTATAAGTCAAATGCTTCATTTTCAATGATCTCTTTCAAAGATATTAAGATAAGTTGACAAAGATAGCAGCAATAAAAATTACCCAAGACTTTTTGGCGATCATTATGCCAATAATATAAAATATTATATATTCAGGAGGGGGGAAATGAAAAAAGCACTGATAATTGTGGTAGTAATAATCGTTATTTTGTCAATATTACTTATTTACCAGAATTATTCAACAAGAGATACTATTAAAGACGCTAAATCAACGCTTGTTGTCAAAAGCCCTGCATTTAAGCATGGTGAAATGATCCCTGCCAAGTATACTTGTGAATCAGAGGATATTTCACCTGCAATTTTTTGGGATCATATTCCAGAAGGAACAAAAAGCTTTGTTTTAATAGCAACAGATTATGACGCTCCTTCTGAATATTTTCCAATATTAACTATTATTCACTGGATTATATATAACATTCCATCAAATACACTCTCATTGCCTGAAGGGATAGCAAAGGATCCTGAACTCAAAAATGGTGCAAAGCAGGGGAACAATTCACTAGGCAAGATTGGATATATTGGACCCTGTCCACCAATGGGCACTCATGATTATCATTTTAAAGTATATGCTCTTGATATGACTATTGATATAGATTCTCAAGATGCTACAAAAAGTGGTATTCTTGAGGCAGCAAAGGGGCATGTCCTTGGAATCGGAGAACTGGTTGGAAAATATAAAAAGCAGGAATAAGGATTAGATAAAAAGATAATATATATAAGTTATAATCGACTCTTATCAGTTTGGAAAGTCATTACTGCTTACAGGGGTTGAAAAAGTAAAATTGACATAAATAATTGCTCATAGAATATCGCAATTCTCAATTGCTATAACAGTTGCGAAAATTTTTATAAGTTATCGCGTAAATAATCGAAACATGAATAAAGTTGAAGTTGATTTTCTATTTATTATACAATAGAATCCGTTATTAAACTCAAGTAATATGTATCCAAGTCTTATGAAATTTAAAATATTTTGAAGATTATTGAAGGATAGTACATAAGTAAGGGTATTTCCCCCTTACTTATGTACTGTAAAAGGTTTGTTTTTTTTGTATCTATGCATCCCCGAGGGGATTTGAACCCCTGTTGCCGGGATGAAAACCCGGTGTCCTAGACCCCTAGACGACGGGGACATATTTTGTGTTGATAAGTAATTATTTAATTTAATAATTTTCTGAGCCGCCGGAGAATCGAACTCCGGACCCACTGCTTAAAAGGCAGTTGCTCTACCGACTGAGCTAGCGGCTCAATATGATACTTATAATGATTCAGAAATATATTATATTCTTTTAATTAGTAATCTCTGTGTAGCTTTTTGTAATACTGTTACAGTAAAATAAAAAAAACCCAATTATGGGCTTTTTAGAAAAGCACTTCAATTTTATAAAACCATTAAATAATGTTGATAATTATTTATCAACAATTATTTTGCAATTGTCAAGTATTTTTAAATAATTATTATAAAAAAATAGAAATTGAGGTTTTAGGTTAAATAATAATAGATTGATCTCTATCTGCTCCAACAGAAATGAAGGATATCTTCAGATCAAGATTATTCTCAATAAAACTGATATATTTTCTTGCATTATTAGGAAGATCTTTAATAGATCTGCAGTCTGAAATATCCTCACTCCAACCATCCAGCTCTTCATATATTGGTTCAACATCTGTAAGATTGGTAGATGGAAGGAAAGCCAGTCTCTTGCCATTAATATGGTATCCCACTGCAATTTTTATCTTTTCAAATCCTGATAGGACATCCAGTTTAGTAAGTGCTATGCTTGTAATTCCGTTAATTCTTTTAGCATGCTTTAGTAATTCAACATCGAACCAGCCGCATCTCCTGGGCCTTCCTGTTGTTGCTCCGAATTCCGCTCCTCTTTCCCTTAATCGTTTTCCGTCTTCTCCCTTATCCTCTGTTGGGAATGGGCCCTCTCCAACCCTTGTAATATATGCTTTTGTAATACCGATAACATTTTTTATACATGATGTATTTAAACCGCTTCCAGTCAGAACTCCTCCTATTGAAGCATTGGAGGATGTCACATAAGGATAGGTACCATGATCGATATCCAGAGCGTTACCTTGAGCGCCCTCAAGAATAATTTTTTTCCCTTTTTCTAAGGATTGATGAAGATAGTATTGTGTATTTGTCACCATGTCATCAACACGATCTCTGAAATTTTCCAGAGTTTTCATTATCTCTTTTATGTTGTATGGAGGCATAGAAAACAATCTGTCTAATTGGATGTTCTTGATATCCAGTGTATTCTTAAGCTTCTTTTTAAGCGTATCTTTGTAAAAAATATCTCCAACGCGCAATCCCAGTCTTAAGCTTTTATCAGAATAGCATGGTCCGATACCTCTTTTTGTAGTGCCGATCTTATCAGACCTGATAGTTTCCATCGCTCCGTCAATATCGTTATGATAAGGTAAAATAAGGTGAGCAGCATCAGATATTATTAGATTTTCCTTTAGGTTGTAACCCTCAGATTCCAATATATCCATTTCTTCCATAAGTTCCTTTATTCCTAAAACAACGCCGTTCCCAATGACACACTTCTTCCCTTTATGAAGAATACCAGATGGTATTAGGTGAAATATGAATTTCTGATTATTTACTACAACAGTATGTCCAGCATTTGCTCCTCCCTGACATCTGACTATGATATCAGCTTCGCGGGAAAAATAATCGATTACTTTTGCCTTGCCTTCATCACCCCATTGAGTGCCAATTATTACAGTAGAATTCATTATCTTCTAACACCCGATATCCCATATAATTGTTTAAATAATACTCTGCTGTTACGATCAAATATTAATATTGCGACTTCATTAAAGAAAACATAATTTATTCTGTATTTACTTAAATGGTAAGTCCTTACCATTAGTTCATTTTCTAGGTGATAAGGTTTTCCGGAATTGGGATTTATACCTGCTTTGGGATTTTTAGGAAATTTAAATAACTTCATAATTCCTTTTTTCTTTGGATGAGGATATATATAATTTTCCTTTTTATCCGGGAACGGCACAAAGTTTCTTATTTTTTCTTTTTCCGGAATTGGCATCTCGAAACTAGATTTAGTTTTTTCAACCTTTTCAAATGTCGCTATAACAAAAATATAAAGATCATGTGCATCTTCAGTCTTATTTTGTACTTTAAATTCAACTTCAAGCACTTGCCCTTTACCAGCGTTATCTCCGCGTTTATTGAAACATATATCTTTTATTTTGATTTTATCACTATATAGAGACTGAACTAGTAGGGTCCCAATCTGATCTTTCTGTTGTTGTTTCTTCTCTACAGCTTTTTTTTCTCCGAATAAAGTAGTAGATAGAAATAAAAACACAATTATTGCTATAATATTTTCTCTCATAATAAGTCCACCTTTTTTTTTATTTAATTTAAATTAGATTAGAGACTTTATCGTTTAATAGTTATAGAATTAAGTCAAAATTCAAGAATAGATATCTTCAGTTACGAAACGTATACTATAATATAGATTATAGTAAAAGATCTTAGAGAATTATGTTGTTTATGATATTCTGAAGATATATATACTATAGTTATCGGATGAAGAAAATGAAAATAAAGGTAATTGTATTGTCAATTTAATAGCATTTTGATATCTATATAATCGTTAGGATGATAATCTGGTATATATTTATCAAGTAATTTTAACCTAAAATTATTATTTTTGATTTTATTAGTTTTTACTGCAGAATTGTAAGCCCCATAGAGATTTCCTGTATAAAACAGTGAAACCAGGAAACCTAGTGTTATAGAGACAGATTTTTCCCCCTTTTTATAAAAATTTAATGCTCCAATTGTTGTAACAGCAACTGTGACAAAGCTAATTATGCCGTCTCTATATCTTTCAGAATATACCTGTCCGCTGCCTGGGAATAGTGATGAAAACATAACAGATAACCATTTAGATTTTAATTCAATT
>JAXHTB010000351.1:0-4164 GCA_034190185.1 Spirochaetota bacterium
CCTGCCTCACGCCATTCTTGCCGACCAGATGGCTTTTCAAACATTGGAGGTCCTTGAGCTGTTGTTATACGCCTCAACAACGCGCAACAAAGAGGGTTTTCATAGCTTAAACCGTATACCTTGAATTCATCTTTAAGTGATTTTAAAACCCTTAGTGTAGTGACACCAATTGAGCCTGTTGAACCTAGAATTGTAATAGTAGAGGACATTTTAATTTACAGCTTAGCTAACTCCTTTCAGGATTAGATAATAATAAAAAAACGGAAATGTAAATATCAGTGCATCAAATACATCTAGCATACCTCCATGTCCTGGTATTATCGTTCCTGAATCTTTTTTTGCGCTATCTCTCTTTATCACTGACTCGACTAAATCGCCGATATGACCAAGGATACTAATAAATATACCAAGAATAACAGCTTCAAACATAGTAAATAGAGAAATACAGAAAAAAGACTTTATGACTTCATTAGTAATAACAATTGCTATAATACTGATAAAAAAACCGGATAAGTATCCTTCCCATGTTTTATTAGGCGATACCTTAAAGTTTGTCTTATGCCTACCCAAAAGGACACCACCAAAATAAGCGCCGGTATCATTAAGCATTACAACAATATTCAAAATCAATATATAGTAGAGTCCATGTTCCAAGGCCTTCATTAAGATAATATGAGAGAAAGATAATACAAAAAAAACTACACCAAATACCGTAACAGATAGTGAATATATCCCTCCGTTTATCGGCCTTTTAAAAAGTTGAATTATAAGTATTATCGATATGAATAAAACAAAAAGAGCAATAATCACCCTTGCATCAATTGAATTAAAGATTTCATGAAATCCCCAATGTTCTCCAAAGGCAAATAAATAGATTATTATATTTACAGACGCGCCAGTTAATAATCCAACGAGTCTAAATGGTTTACCTTCATCCCTTTCACACATTATATAATATTCATTTAGTGAAATAAGGGTGATTATCATAGACGCAATAAGCACAGGTATTGATAACAATCTGTCTGTTGTAATAGCAAAAACATATAAAGGCAGACCAACAGATGCGCTAATTACCCTTAGTATTGTTGATTTTTTTACATCACTCATGATCCGCCAAATCTCCTTTCTCTCTTCTGATACTGATATATTGCCTTATAAAGATGATAGGGTTTAAAATCGGGCCATAGAACCTTCATGAAAATAAATTCTGCATACGAAAGCTGCCATAACAGAAAGTTGCTGATCCTATACTCTCCTCCAGTTCTTAACATAAGATCGATATCTGGAAGTCCAGAGGTGTACAGATTATTTTCCAGTTTTTTAATTGTTATCTTTTCATTACCCTTGCGTTTCTCTGCCCATCTATTTACAGAGTCTACTATATCCTGTCGTCCTCCATAATTTATACAAAAATTAAGGATTATCCTTTTATTGCTCTTTGTTATTTCAACAATATCCCTCATGGCGCTCTTTATTGAGGGAGGAAGTCTTTTTTCTGTTCCTGAAAACACAACCCGAATTCCATTCTCATTTATCTTGTCTTTTTTTGCTCGAAAAAGAGAAGCCATTATATTCCACAAGCCATCAACTTCCGACTTAGATCTTAACCAATTTTCTGTTGAGAAGGCATAAAGAGAAACCACCTTAATCCCAAGATTCAAGGTGATTTCCATTAGAGATTCAATTACATCTGCCCCTCTTTTATGGCCTTCAAGTTTGGGAAGTGATCTCTTCTCTGCCCATCTTCTATTACCATCCATTATTATTGCAACATGCTCAGGGATTTTTTCAGTGTCTATCAGCCATTTATACAATTTCATTAATCCTGAATATCTATTATCTCTTTCTCTTTATTAAGTGTTATTTTTGAAACATCCTCAATACTTTTATCTGTAATCTTCTGGATTCTATTAGATGCGTTTCTATGATCATCCTCTGAAATTTCCTTTTCCTTTTCCAAATCTTTTAACATCTCATTCCCATCTCTTCTAATATTTCTAATTGCGATTCTACATTCCTCCGCTTTCTGCTTAGCAAGTTTTACATACTCTTTTCGTCTTTCCTCAGTTAAATCTGGAATAGGTATTCTTATAATATTCCCATCACTGTTGGGATTAAGTGATAGTTCAGATTTTTGTATCGCCTTCTCAATAGCAGTTAAATTCTGAGTATCCCATGGTTGTATGACTACTAGCCGTGCCTCAGGACATGATATTGTGGCAATCTGATTCAGGGGCATCTGAGTATCGTAAACATCGACCTTTACATTATCAAAAATAGAAGGATTTGCCCTGCCTGTCCTGATAGCAGCAAATTCTTTTTCCAAATTTATTATACTCTTTTTCATCCTTTCTTCGACATCAGAAATTATATCTTCAATCATAATTCACCTCGATCAATGATTACCATCCTTTATAGTATAATAGTATTTCTGTAAAGGGTTGTTACTTTGTTTAATATTTACTTATTGCAATCTCATATAAAAATATATTCCAGAGATCTTATACATAAAATATAAAATTTTGCAATATTAAACTAAGAAATAATTGTCCCGATCTTTTCACCCTGGACAATCCTTTTAATTGAATTCTCATCGAAAAGATCAAAGACGTAAATTGGCATATTATTTTCCATACAAAGTGATATTGCAGTTAAATCCATTACCCTTAGATTTTTTTGGATCACATCAAGATATGAAATCGATTCTATTCTCTTTGCATCAGGATTTATTTCAGGATCATCGTTGTACACTCCATCTACTCTGGTTGCCTTTAAAACAATTTCTGCGTTTAACTCAGTTGCTCTTAAGGCTGCTGTAGTGTCGGTTGTAAATAGAGGATTACCTGTGCCACAAGACAATAATACGATTTGACCTTTTTGTAGGAGTTCAATAGCTTTTTTCCTATTATAAGACTCGGTAATGGTGTGCATTTCAATTGATGACATTACACTGACTGGGATGCCAAGCTTTTCAATTGCATCACCAATTGCTAAAGAATTTATTGTTGTTGCAAGCATGCCCATAGAGTCGCCAGTGCATCTGTCTAACCCAAGCTCTTTCCCAATCTCACCTCTAAAAATATTTCCTCCACCATTTACTATTGCAATTTCAATGCCAAGCCTATAAACATCAGCAATTGAATTTGCTATTTCGCGAATTGTGTTTGTGTCAATTCCAATTTTATTTCTACCGGCAAGGGCCTCCCCGCTTAATTTTAACAGTATTCGCTTATATATAATTTTAGCAGTATCACTTTCATCTTCCATATTAACTGCCTATCTGAAAACGAGAGAACCTTCCAATTGAGATATTCTCTCCATAAGTTGCAATTTTACCCTTAATGAGATCTTTAATGACAACACCAGAATCTCGAACATACTGCTGCTCTAACAAGCAGACATCTGAATAGAATTTTTTCAGCTTTCCTTCGACAATTTTATCCAGAACATTATCTGGTTTACCAGAATCTTTAAGCTGTTCCCTGATTATATCTTTCTCTCTTGCCACTTCGGTCTCTGGAACATCTTCAATGCTAACATACAAGGGATTCGCAGCAGCTATCTGCATACATAATTCTGTGCATAATTCCTTAAAATCGTTATTCTTAGCAACAAAATCTGTTTCACAGTTCAACTCAAGAAGAACGCCAATTTTTGAATTATTGTGGATATAGGAACCGATAATCCCTTCAGAAGCAGCCCTATCCATCTTCTTTCCAGCAGAAGCAAGTCCCTTCTTTCTTAAAAAATCTATCGATTTCTCAATGTCTCCATTACATTCAACCAACGCTTTTTTGCAGTCGAGCATTCCAGCTTGAGTTTTTTCTCTTAGCTCCTTTATCATTTCTGTTGTGACATCTGCCATAAATCTTCTCCTAATAACCTATAGCTTTAATATCTATAGGATTAAAATAGTACTTCCATGAAATTTGTTCAATATTTATTAATTTTAAATTTAACTACTGACGTGTTGATCTGATGAATTATGATCATAACTCATATTTAATTTCCTCTACAAAAAAAACCTTTTCAGAGCAACAATTCTTATTACTCTTCAACCTCAGATTTAACCTGTTCCTCATCCATCTCATCATTGATCTCTTCAACCTTAGGACCATCATTCAGAGGCTGAATCTCACTATTTTCAACAGTAGTTATTTCATC
>JAXHTB010000352.1:0-4164 GCA_034190185.1 Spirochaetota bacterium
TTGGATAGTATTTAGTTCTGGTATAGTTCATAAAAAATATGATGTTTTTGCTATAATAATTATAATATTATTAACTTACAGTACTTACATCATCGGCTTGAAGACCTTTATCCGCTTGAACAATGTTGAATTCGACTTTTTGTCCTTCTTCTAAAGATCGATATCCTTCTCCTCTAATAGCTCTAAAATGTACAAAAACATCATCACCATCCTCTCGCATAATAAATCCGTAACCTTTCGGTGCGTTGAACCATTTTACTGTACCTATTTGACGATCAGACATAATTACTCCCCTCCATGATTAAACAGACAAAATATTAATTTGTTGTAATTAAATTGATTTGTAAAATAATATCTAAATATTATTCATTTTATGATATTATTATCTTATAAAATGAATTTGATTGTAAGAGAAAATTGGTAGGTATAATTGTATTTAGATATTATTTTCGGTTAATGTTAATTCCATGTAAAAAAAATGCAAGAATTTTTCCAAAAAAAATTATTTGATGATAGATTATTTACAAGATAATCTAATTTTTTATTATTTCTTTATTCACTTGCGCAGTTTATTATATAATAAACATTAAAATAATTCATAGGATGAATTTTCTGTATATTATAATAATTAGATAGCAAAGGTCATACATATTTCAGGAAAGTCTGTAATTTATATATTAGTTGAGAGAAGTATTTCATCGTTTTCAATATTAGTATTTGTGATTTTATGGAATTTCTCAACCAAGCTATCTACTGTCAGTTTTTTTTCTTCTTCTCCCTTAATATCAAGTATTATTTCTCCTTTATCCAACATCATTAACCTATTACCATATTCAATAGCATGTGACATATTATGAGTAATCATTATAGCTGTTAGATTATATTCCTTGATAAAGCGTGTCGTAAGATCGAGTACAATTTGCGCATTTTTGGGGTCGAGAGCTGCAGTATGCTCATCTAGAAGAATAAGAGTTGGTTTTGAAATTACCATCATAAGAAGCGTTAACGCCTGTCTCTGTCCGCCAGACAGAAGACCTACATCGTCTTTAAGACGATTCTCAAGGTCCATATCAAGTTGGGATAGTTGTTCTCTAAAAACAGCGCGCATTTTATTATTAAGACTTATCTTAAGACCCTTAAATCCCTTACTAAATGTAATCATCATATTATCTTCAATGGTCATGTTTGTCGCTGTGCCTAAAAGGGGATTCTGAAATATACGCCCGATATATTTAGCTCTTTTATATTCTGGATGCCGGGTTACATTTTTTCCTTTTATAAATAAATCACCTTGTGTTGGAAAGATATTTCCGGATATAAGATTGAAGAGTGTTGTTTTCCCAGCGCCATTACTGCCGATTATTGTAACAAAATCGCCTTTCTCTATCTCCATGTTGATATTACGGATAGCAATATTTTCATTAGGTGTACCCTGATTAAATATCATTGAAATATTTTCAAGCCTGATCATATCTCCACCTGCTTTTTCATTTTAACTTTTGTTAATATCAATGAGAGAATTATCAGCAGTCCAGTAATAAGTTTAAGGTCATTTGGTGTCATGTTAATATAATATCCGTAATATCGCCCTAGATACATGATGCCTTTGTAAACTATGGAACCTAGTAATGCTCTAAGGGTTAAGATGGAAATCCGGTTCGATTTAATCAGAAATTCTCCAATCATTACTGATGCTAGTCCTGATATTATTATTCCCTGTCCAAGATTTACATCTGCGAATCCCTGGTACTGAGCGGCAAACGCGCCAGATAGCGCAACAAGACCGTTTGACAGTCCCACTCCTATAATTTTCATAATTTCAGGATTTACTCCTTGAGTAATGATCATCTGTTGATTGTTTCCCATTGCTGTCAAGGTTAGACCAAGATCTGTACGAAAAAATATATCCAGCATAAATTTAATTATAATAGTTATTATTAATAGGAAGATGAGTATTCCATATTCCTGTGGTAATGATGGGAAAGCACTATTAAAGATAGAGGATACCCATGATAAAATAGTATTTTGATTAAGAAGAGGAAGATTAGCCCTATTCTGCAAAACACGGATATTTATTGAATACAGCATGGTCATTGTTAGAATGCCAGCTAGAAGATGGGGAACCTTGAGTTTGTTATGTATCAATGCCGTTATAATACCAGAAAGAACTCCACCAAGGAAAGATATAAAAAGGGCTGCCCAAAGGTTGAAACCATTAATGATAAGAACTGCCATTATTGCAGCTCCAAGGGGAAAGGAGCCGTCAACTGTTAAATCAGGGAAGTCAAGAATTCGAAAAGTGATAAATACACCCAAAACCATGATACTGTAGATGAGCCCTTCACATAGAATTCCTTCAATCATTAGACAAAAACCTTTGATTCATTCCTTGTGTTGATAAATAATAGCATTTAAAAATTAAGTAAAGGATTGCGATTATTTAGTAGTAAGCTTTCCATCTTTAATTATTTTATTTGCTGCTTCTTGGATGTCTTTTGGAAATGAAAGTCCTAATTTTTTAGCCACATCCAGATTTATCAAAAGGTCAACATCCGAAGTTTTTTTCATAAATCTAGTGGGGATATCCTCTGTTTTTTTGCCGTCTAAGATTTCTGATATCATTTTACCAGTTGCAAGACCCATCTTATAGTAATCGAATCCCCACGCAGCAAGAATTTTAGCTTTTATTGAAGAACTTGGGTCTGCTGAAATAATCGGGATATTATTCTTCCATGCTACATCAGAAACCGAGCTTATTGCTGATACAATTGTATTATCAGTGCTGACATAGATCGCGTCAACCTTATCTATTATTGTTTTCGCGGCTGCCTTAACCTCTGATGAGTTTGTTACAGTAGTTCTAATAAATTTAATCTCTAATTCTTTACATGCTTTTGCTGCCATATCGGCGAGTGTTACAGCATTGGCTTCTCCGCTGGAGTAGATATGTCCTAATCTTTTAATTTTTTTTATTTTTGTTAAAAGCTCAATTTGTTCCTTAACAGGTGTCATATCTGAAACTCCAGTTATATTTTTACCTCCTTTATCAAAAGAGCTAACTAGTCCAGCATCAACTGGGTCGGTGATAGCTGAATACACAACAGGGATATCCTTTAATGTATTTGCAAGGGCAATAGCTGTTGGAGTGGCAATGCCAACAGCCAGATCTACTTTATCCGATTTGAATTTGGATGCAATTGAGGATGCTGTGCTTACCTCTCCATTTGCATTCTGCAGGTCAAAATGGATATTTTCATAGCCAAGCTCTTTGAGTTTATCCTGAATGCCCTTTTCAACTGCATCAAGAGCTGGGTGTGCCACAATCTTAGAGATGCCAATTGTTATCTTGCTAGTTTTTTTCTGACATCCATAAAAGATAATTCCCATAACAGCAACTGCTAATATATTAATTAGAATGTATTTAAGTCCTGTTTTCATAATGTTTCTCCTTTGTTAATACAAATTTTCCTTGAATAATAGATATAGATAGTGTTAATATTTACTACTGAGAAATTCAATAAATGCTCCTTTAATGCTAAAGGATCCAAGTAAATAGAGAAAATCACTGCAAGGGCAAAAGGCTATAGTTCCTAACTTTTGAGCGATTAAAATTGATATTAAGTAAAAAATAAACATTAAGAGACAAATTAAATTGTAGTCTACTGGAATAATCAATAATCGATACCTGAAAAAAGTCAAGAAATTATCTGGAAAATGTATAGCTTACTAATAGCATATTAATAGTGGAAGTATCGTTACGAATGAAGCAAACGTCAAAGAGTTTTTTTATATAGTGGCAATGAATACTTTTTATGTATTAAAGAGAAAAAATTGTAATCTTAGTTTTTTTCTTAATAATATTCTGCATTTAAGTCCTTTCAATAATATAATATAGATTTTTAAAAGTAATTAAAATTTTTCTTGATTTGAAAAGATAACAATGCTACCAATGACTATAAAAATAATATTGTGTATTTAACATTTACTAAGGTTATATTTAGGGAAAAATTTCCTTATGATTATACTGGATCGAAATTTCAAATAATTTCGTATTGTAATTTACTACATCGGAATTTTCAAAAATTACATGGACTTAATTTTAGCAAATTATCATATTTATGCAATAAAATAATCCACGGATGGCTTATTTTATTGAGATTGCCT
>JAXHTB010000353.1:0-4158 GCA_034190185.1 Spirochaetota bacterium
AAGCAGATCTTCAGCTGTTTTACCATCTCTTATAAGTATGTCGAAAAATGCCTGATTCCCAGAAACAGGCTGAACATTATTATCCCTCAGAGTTGTAATATTTCCAGCGCCGAATCCTGTGCCAGGACCGAAATAAATAATCCTTCTGCCGCTATCTTCTAATATCTGACTCCATTGAGTTGCAAACTCCTTAGAAAGTATGAAAAGAAATGCAGAAGCAACTGCCTGAGCAATACCATCATTATCTATATAAACCTTCCAGTCATCTCCTAATAGATCTTCTAAAAATGTTACTGGTTTAATTATAGATAAATCTGGAATATTCGGAACAGTTCTAGGGTCTACTGATTTGTCCTCCATATAGAGACCAGGCGCTCCAATTCCTAAAAGTCTAAGCACAAAAAATCCCTTCTTCTCTGCTTCACGTGTTCTTTCTTTTATCAATTCAGCTATAAGCCTAAATGTTCGTTCAGCATTAGCTTTACCGTTTTCCTTAATAACTTTAATAGAAGGGTATTCAAGCGCTATTTTTCTTTTCTCATCTGCTGTAAAAAAAGCGAAATCAATTTTAGTTCCTCCAAGGTCTAATGATGGTATTAGAATTTCCTGTTTTCTCTGAATCATCTTAATTCCTTGTTATATAAACAGAATATAAGGATTCTGATCCAATAGATCAAAATCTAAAAAAACAAATAATATTTATTTTACATTTTAAATTTGTTTTTTGGAGTTATGCTTAATGTAATAATCTTTTTGGGTTCGACCTCAATAGAAATACTGCCATCTTTTAATACTGGTAATTTTTTTACCTTATTTTCATTTAGATCAGCTAACCATGCATCTTTGATTACGTATAAAATTGCTAGGATTCCCTTAATCTTTTTTTCAGAAGGATTGAAAAGCCTGATAATCAGATTATCATCACTATATGACTTCTTAATAGCGCTAACTAGTAGCTCTGCTGGGATTACGTATAGAAAACTTAATTTAGTAGGAAGTGTTCCTTTTTGCCATGGTATTATAACGCTTTTTATATGAATACTATATTGATTTTCATATCTTTGAACAGGTGTTTCCCACCACGGTCCAGATTGAGGAAGTATTGCATATTCAAATGTAAGATTCCGAATACATTGGGCATCAGGAACAGATATCTTTGGTCCAGCTAATCTTTCTCTAACAGAAAGATCGTCTTGAGAGAGATATCCAACAGAACGAAATAAGGTCAGCGCAATTGTACCATCTGTTTTTACTTCATATTCAGGAAGTCCCTTATTGAGAATAACCAAACCCCTTTCTCCATTGTTTATGCCTACAAAATTACGTTGAAACTGAGTTGGTGAGGGAGCAATCTCCTTTGGCAGGTCTCCAATATTAACATTGTGAGCAATGTCTCTTTTTTTACTTTGTGGATGATTTTTATAATTTTCTATTTTTCTTTTAATTACATCTCCTTGTGTTTGGACATACGCAAATTCACTCTTGACTCCAGGGAAAATTACTCTTAAACGGTGATCCTTGATCCAATTGTCAATATTAGCAGAGATAAAAATCAGTGGAGAATTCTTTTTTAGAGTAATATTAAAAATAATCGGGCATTTTACTGATCTCGTGCTTCTGGTTTTCCTGTCAGAAGTCAAGGATTCAGGCAAATTAAGCTCAATTGCTACTTGGAAAGTTGCAATAAAGTAACCATTTTCTTTTACAACAATATTACCTTTCTCCCCCTTTGAGAGAATAGGTTTATCTCCCTTTAATGGGTCATAATTATAGGTGTCTCCATGATCTGCAGTATCTTCGATTATATTTAGGTTCTTAAATGTTTTTCCATTCCTTTTATCTATAACATCAAAGGAACCATCGCAGTTGATCTTAACCTTGATGATCTCATTTTCCAGAACATTATCCTTAACGTTTGCAATCTCTTCAGTTTTATGGGGTTCTTGTTTGCTGTAAAAATCTAGAGCAAAAGTTTTGTATCCAAAAGGTGGTATTTTATCTGCCCAAAATGCTATTTCATAAGTCTTGTTTTTTATGTTTAGCAATTGGCATGGAATCATCTTTCCATCTTCATCTTTAAGAGCCAGTTTGGCGATTTTTTGCATTCTACTTTTTTGATCGCTATTTTCTAACTGCCAATCTGCATCTTTTGATGCAGTTTTTTTTATATCTATCTCAATATTAACTACCTCGCATCGTTCAACATCTGAAGGATTAAAGATAACAAGAGCATTTTCATTTTTATTAATGATATCAGCGCTTTTAATTTTATCAGATAGATTCTTCAGACTTTCATCAGCAATCCCCTGAGCAAGCTCAATAGCATTTTTATATCTTACCTCTCCTTCTCGATGTACCTCATCAACTGCGCATGCATTACAATGATGAAAATGCTGTTTCATCAGAAATTCCCATGCTCTTTCTAACAAACCTGAAGGATATTCATTGCCCAAAAGCCATGCAAAGGTAGCAAAAGGTTCCGCCCATTTTTCAATAGCAATCTCAGCTTCCTTGTTCTTCTGCTTAAGATAGATCCTGGCTGAGAGTTGTCCGCTCATTGTACAAGCCCATTTATTGTCAGTTAGTTCGCCTTGTAGAATATCCAATTTTGGATTTTCCTTTTCAATTATATTGAAGAATTCCTCTAAGGTTGTCTGACTTACTTTATAGTTTTCACTAATAAGATTGTTAACCTCAGTTATTTTTTGATTAGCGTCGGATTGAGCTTCGAATTGGTCATTTCCCTGCGTAATAAGAACATGTTTTGTTACTGAGAAATTCTTCAACAGCTCTGCTTCACTTCGAATGATATCCAGGGTTTTTTCAAGATTATCCGGTAACTCCCATACCTGGGCATAAGCCCTTGGTGGGTAATATCTAGGAATTGTAGTCTTATCTGCTCCTTTCCAAAGAGCAATATCCTTTAAAGTTTTTCCTTTTTTATAGGCACGCCAAGTAAAAGCTGCGTTTAAACCTGTTCCCTTAATTATCTGTGGTAGTTGAGAATGATATTGGAATGCATCAGCATTATAGAAAATTGGACAGGGCTCACCGAATTTTTTGGAAAATCTAATTCCCCTGTTAATATTTCTAATAAGTGATTCGTTGCTTATAAGGGATGTCTCAGGTGTACTCCAACAAGGACCAATAAATAATTGCCCCTTTTTGACTAATTTACTGATTCTTCGCTTTGCTTTTATAGCCCTTTTTTTATTGTCGCAATCATCTTCTTCTCTCAAGATCTCCAGATAATCCATTATCGGCATAACCTGGCCGTCAAAATGAAACCTGAAGTTTGGATCATACTCCAGTGCATCAAGAAGATGATCTATCAGATGAACTAACTGAATTTTAAATCCTTCATGTACTTCGTACCATTCAAAATCCCAATGTGTATGAGAAAATATGTGAATATGCAAAACATCTTCAACTACTTGTGGTATCTTTCCCAAAATGTGAAATCCTTTTATCTACTGTCATCAATATGTATAGTATAATTATTGATAATCTATAATTACAAGAATGTCAAGCTCTATAATCAGTAATAGTGTACTGTTCTCAGTTATCTGTCTTTAGAATGACAGTTTATTATCTAATCAAAATAGATGATTAAAAGTTACATTTCAAAAAGTGTGTGGTAGTGATTACCATCTTTAGGTGCTATCAAAAGATTTGAATACAAATTTATAGATTAAAACTATTGACATAAAACAATATGTTTTTAGACTTGGTTAACTAAATACTATATTTATTAACTTTTAGTATTATGAATATTAAGGATGGCACTACTGTAAAAAATGCTTACAACTTAATTTTGCTTTCCACAATCGGCAATAATCGCCTGTAATCGGTTCTGATCAGCATTAATATCTCGAAAATTTGCTTTTAACAGGAACGCCAAGGATATAAACTTGAATTCTGCATATTTAATTATTATATTACAATGGTTAGGAAATAATATCTTTCTCGGTTTTACAGTTATTTAATAAAGGAATAAACACATGACGGAACTAATAAATTATATTAAGAATTACAATCTGTCAAAATCTAATATATCAATTTTGATCCTGATATTATTCACATTATCAATTTATAGTTGTACTGAATCGATTTCTAACGGTCTGCCTGATGATCACTTTCATTCTATTGACTGGGGAG
>JAXHTB010000354.1:0-4140 GCA_034190185.1 Spirochaetota bacterium
GCATCATACTAACAGCATCTTGTTTAGAAATTTGTAATATCCCGATAATGAATATTAGACCAAGTAAACCAGTAAGGACCCCCTAAAGGAGCAGTATCATCATAAATTCCTTCCCAATCTCCATTTGAGGGAGAAGTTGCACCCTCGTCTCCATTTGTATCCCCGCAGCGAGTATCATCACGAAATGAAGTAAAGTGAACATTCGATTCTTGGTCTAAAGCAGAAGCTCCATCCGCCAGGAGTAAAGCGCTACCCGTACAAAACTTCAATATGACACTGTTTCCCAAAGATAATATACTACCGCTATTAACCCAAAGATCATTATCATCAATGACAAAAGGAACTTCTGTTTCTGTCCAGGAAAGATTTTTACTTATATTATCAGATGAATTTATAAAAATACCATTCATAACATTTTTTACAGTTCCATCTGAATTTTGAAAAGTATTACTATTGTCAATATCATAATTATATCCAATACTTAGAGGGATAATGTTATCATAGAAACGGTTGCCTGTGATAATAGTACCTACTGATGCATCACCAGCATCCAGAGCTCCAAAATAAAAATCTCCATCCTTACCGCCAAGATTATGAGCAAAAACACAATTTGTAACAGTAGCCGCAGAGCCAAATAGGTCTAGAGTACATTTATAGGAACCATTACCCCCATAATAGAAATGACAGTGATTAAATATTGAATCCTGAGTAGAATTTGTACTTACCTGATACCAATCTCCTGCATTAGGAGTTGTTGTATTATCATCTTTATTAGTATCCCCTCCATTAGTATCATCATAGTAGGATGTAAAAATAATAGGATCATCAGATGTACCGTTGGCAATTACTTTTCCACTATCACTCATCATCATATAAGGTCCTGATAAAGGATGAAATTTAATAATAACCCCTGACTCAATGTTCAAGGTTACATTATCTATATAGAAATCCCATTTTTGTATTACATAAACTGTAGTAGCGTAACCTTCATCCCTGCCATTTGTCCAAGTAGTAGTAATATCAACATTATCATCAATATAGATAACTCGAACATTTAAATCTTCAGATTCACCTCCATCATCGTTATCATCTCCACAAGCATTCAGAATAAAAATAGTAAACATGAGAAAAAAGAATAGAATATTTTTGAGTTTCATAAACCCTCCTTTTTATCCAATTATTTATAATCATACACAACTATATTTTAAGGTTTTAGGAATAGACATTTTTTCATAATTTTATTATTTTATTCACCATTAAACATCTTAATGAAAATAAAATTAGCTGGTGCTATTCAAAATACAAGGATAATTTTGGTAATTTTTTATAATACTAAAAAAAGGAGTAATCTCTATACTTGAGCAAGCTTGATAAGGTATCAATATTTCCATAAAAAAATATAATCAATAAATTATGATTGAATAGAAATAGTTTTGTTGACTAATATCTAAGTAGAAATTAATATTAGACATATTATTTATTTTGCAAAACATCAAAAAAAGTAAACGGTATAAAAAATTAGTAAAAAACTATACCATTAGTAATTAATAAACTTAATTAGCAATATGCGTCTTTCATCAATTATAAATAGCCCAAATTTTAAAAATAATAATTTTGACTTTATTAGATTTATAGCATCATTTTTTGTTATTTTATCACATTCCTTTCCTTTATCATATGGTAATAACCAAAACGAACCCCTCCGTTTATTAACTGGCAATGTCACTTTAGGTTCTGTGGGCGTATATATTTTTTTTATAATTAGTGGTTTCCTTATTACAATTAGTTTTGTTCGATCAAAAAATCTTTTGATATATTTTATTAATAGAATTTTAAGGATTTATCCAGCAGTTATTTTAGTAGTACTTTTAACAGTTTTTGTCTTTGGACCTATTTTAACACAATATTCAATATCAGAATATTTTTCTAATACTCAAACTTATAAATATCTATTTACTGCTACAGTTTTTGATGTAAGATACAATCTTCCAGGAGTTTATAAAAACAATCCTTTCTCTTCTACATTAAATGGTTCATTATGGACACTTAGATTTGAATTAGTTATGTATATTGCTGTGGCAATTTTTGGTTTGATTGGGATACTTAAAGGAAGGATAATAACGATATTTGTTATTTTATCAACTATTGTTGCAGCTCTCATTAAGTATTATACATCATCAATAAATGGCATACTCTTCTTTTTGCAATCATTTCTTGGCATCTAATCGAAAAAAGAGCATTAGCTCTCAAAACAAAATTTATATAATATTCTTAACAGATGTAAGATAGACAATAGGAGCTGATAAGTACTAAAGTGTTTTTTAAATTTTCCCAAGCATACTTAAATAACAGAATCGTACCTTTTCTTTTTTAATATATCTTCAACATTCTTAATATCAGATGGTATATCAACACCAATCGAATCATACTCGACAACTGATACATGAATATTATAATTATTCTCTATAGCTCTTAACTGTTCAAGTGATTCAGAAATTTCTAAGTTAGATTGAGGAAGTTCAACAAATTTATTAAGAAATTCCTTTTTGTATGCATAAATCCCAATATGCTTATAATAATCTGTATTTAAACTTCTGTTATATGGAATCCTTGATCTTGAAAAGTAAATTGATTTGCCTTCCTTATTAAAAACAACCTTAACGATATTAGGATCATCTACTTTATATTTATTAGTAATAATAGTTGCTGCTGTAGATATATCAGCCCAAGTATTAGCCTTCAAGGATTTTATAACAGTATTTATAACTTCAGGATTTATTAAGGGCTCATCACCCTGAATATTAACAACAATATCACATTTCTCATTTTTACAAGCCTCTGCTACCCTATCAGTTCCAGAAACATGTTCACCAGTCATTACAACATTACCACCAAATGATAAAATCTCATTTTCGATTCTATGATCATCAGTAGCTACCAACACTTTATCAAGACCAGATAATATAGCCCTTTGATATACCCTCTCAATTAGCGACATTCCTAATATCTTTGCAAGTGGTTTTCCCGGAAATCGTGAAGAACTGTATCTTGCAGGAATTATTCCAATAGCAATCATATTATTCCCTATAATAGATTAATCATTATACTAAATTTATTTGCATATGATAATATTCTTAATTTAATTGTAAAGAACTAATCTAAATTTATTTTATAACTATTTATTAATTCCGATATTTTAAAAATCTCTAGCTTTTAGTTTTTTCACAATAAACTTATTGACAATATTAGTAATATGTCCAAAATTTTTAAAACTTTTTTATAAAAATTTTCTTTTCTATAATCTCCTATGAAACAACTTATCAGTTTATTTCTTTTATCCTTCTGTATATTTACAATTGCCTGTAGTTATAGAACTTCCGATCCCGGCAAAAGTCAGCCGGCTGCAAAACAGGGAGCGCTGGATCTTTCAAACTGGGACTTTGATAAAGACAGCATTGTCACCCTTGATGGCGAGTGGGAGTTCTACTGGAACCAACTCTTGGATCCAGATGATTTTTCACTGGGGAACCAGCATAAAAGAACAGGTTATATAGCTTTGCCTGGAGGATGGAACAACTTCATACTGAATGGTAAAAAGCTCCCTGGTGTTGGATACGCAACGATTCGGCTTATCATGAGACAGCAAGATGATGGAATAATAAAGTCCCTGCAAATCGGCAATCCTTTCTCTGCGCATAGATTTCTATCATACAGATTATGGTTCAATGGCAAACTGCTCTCTGAACGTAATGAAATCAGTAAAAGCAATAATCCCAAGATAATATTTCGGGAAAGGAACATACCTCTTGCTGAGTCCGGAAAAATCGAGAATGAGATAGTTATTCAGGTTTCAAATTATTATTATAAATCCGGCGGATTTTGCGATTCAATCCTATATGGACAACATGATCGCATCTAGAGGATTATTGATAATGGAGCGCGAAACAAGCATTTTGTAGTGGGAATTCTGCTGTTTATGGGTTTCTACTATATACTACTGTTCTGGTTCCGCAGAAAAGACAGATCCCCACTCTATTTCGGAATTTTTTGCATTTTAGGGGCTGTCTTCAACATTCAGATTTTTCTGACAACATACTTCCCTGGCATGGGACTCAGCTTAAGAGGATTGTTGAATATTCA
>JAXHTB010000355.1:0-4125 GCA_034190185.1 Spirochaetota bacterium
CTGGAAGTACCCAATTTAAGGGCAATACCCCACCTGTTGAGGTTTCCTTATAGATTCTTACTAGAGGAATTCCTGCGTCTCTAAGCGCTTCAATGCCAGCTGCGATAGCAAGTTTGGATGAAATATCTAGACTATTAGCAAAGTCAGCATCTACACCAAATTCTTCAACTAAATCGAAATTGCCCATCATACCAGAAAGCTTTGGGGCATCTGATTCATCTTCAATACTTTCAAAATATGCCTCTCCATCCTGTGATTTTACTAGGCGTTTAATATTTTTATTAACTATCCTACTGATATCCTCCTTTGACAGGTTATCAATCATGTTTTCTCCGTCCAATATTCTATCAAAGGCGTCATCTGAAAAAACATTATTATGTATTCCAGGAAGGCCAACAGAGACTCCTGATACTACAACATTTTCAAAGTTAATATTATATCTATCAACCTCATCCTTGTAATATAAAGCATCAGCGAGATGTTCATTCATCAATTCATAACTTTTCTTAGTATATTCCTTAAGCAAATTCTCCTGCTTTTCTTGAAACTCTTTAAATATGGCTTCAGAAGATCTGCCCTCAATTTGTAAACGCCTACTGGTTTTACTATCAATACTTTGTGATACTGAAGAAGTAACAGTATTTATTTGCTCTTTTTCCTTCACTTTAAGCTTTGCTTCAATATCTTTAGTATCACAAATATTTAAGACCTCTTCCTTGCCGTTCAAAAATCCCTTTATAAATCTCCAGTCAGGATTTTCTTTTGGAACTCCATTCTCATCAACTCCATTCCAATCTATATCGATGCCATAAGCGGACAAGGCTGACAAGGAATCGTTTAAGGTACTGATCCCCCCTCGTTTAGGATGATTTGTAGCTACTGCCAAGTGCTCCCTTTTGCCAATTATATTCATGGCAAAGGATGTAAGGGTTCTTTTGGGACCAACCTCTACAAACACCCTTACCCCATCAGAATACATCCTCTCAATCTGCTTTATAAACTCAACAGGGTTAGCTATATGCGCTTCGAGTATATCTATTGTTTTTTCTACTGCATCCTTACCCTTAGGATAATAATCCGCATTTAAGTTAGATAATATATCTATCTTTGGACTCTCAAAATGCAATCCTTCAAGAACTCTTCTGAAGGGACTACAAGCAGGTTCTACTATTTTTGAATGAAATGCATGAGATACCTTTATCTCCTGCGCAGATATCCCCCTGTTAGAACAGATATCAATTAAATCAACTATCGCGGAAGAACTACCAGATACAACTGTTTGAGAATAACAATTTTTATTAGCAATTATTGTATAACCTTTTACATCTTTTAGAATCTCCTCAACCTTTTCAGAATCAGTTGATATACTGGCCATCTTACCTCGATCTTCAATATTAACAGTAGCAATCTCCTTCCCCCTAGCTGAAACAGCTATAAGGGCGTCACGAAAGCTCAATACACCAGCAGCTACTAGAGCAGAATACTCTCCAAGACTATGACCAATAACAATATCAGGTTTAACTCCAAAGCTCAGTAACAATCGATGCATTGCAATACTTGCGGTAAGAACACTCGGTTGGGTCACTTCAGTCTGTTTAAGCCGATTCTCAGCTTGCTTCATTTCTATTTCATCAACATCAACACTTTGAAATATGATTTCAGATAATTTCCCCCCAATTATTCCTTGTATAATCTCATCTGCTTCATCATAGGTCTCCTTCACAATACTGTATTTATTATATAAATCCTTCATCATATTGATATACTGAGAACCTTGACCAGGGAAAAGAAATCCTATTTTACATGGTTTATCCTTATTCTTGCTTAATTCCTCTCCAAAAAATATTCCCTTGTTCTTAAGTATCATCCTCTTTTTAACATTATAAAGAGATTCTTCAGCTATACTGACCTTTTCTAATAAATCATCAATTGAACTTGCTGATATTCCAAGCCTAAAATCCTTTTCATTGGATTCAATATTTAAACTGTGAGAAATATCCTTTAACCTGAAATTGTAAGAACCATTTCCATTACTATTTGAGTTTATGTAGTCTCTAATCTCTGAAATCTTACTCTCAATCTCCCTTGGAGATGATCCGACAAAAACTATTGCTTCACCTTCAAGCTTCAATCTATCCGTTTCTGATAACAAATATCTTTTATTATCTGTTACAATAGGTTCCATGACCTTATTTTCATTAGCATTATCAATATTAATTGGATCAGATATCATGGGACTAACAGTATCACGACTCTCCAATGCCTTGTTCTCATAATCTACTGCCCATATTCTTTTACCCTCTTTTGGCATGCCATTATAACCAGTATCTTCTTCCAAAGCTAAATGAAAATTCGTACCACCAAAACCGAAAGCGCTAACATTCGCTCTCCTTGGATTACCATCTATACCTTCCGGCCATTCTTCAGCTTCTGTAACAACTCTAAATGGAATATTTGCAAAATCTATATTAGGATTTGGTTCTTCAAAATTTATTGATGGAGGAATGATCTTCTCATTTAAACCTAAAGCTGTCTTTATAATAGATGCAGCACCAGCAGCAGATTTAAGATGGCCAATCATCGATTTTACTGATCCAATAGCCACAGAATTATTTTTTACAGTCCCATTATCCTTCCATACATCGCAAAGTGATTCCACCTCAACTACATCTCCAACTATAGTAGCAGTACCATGTGCTTCAACTAGCTGTACTGTACCAGGTGTATATCCAGCATTCTGGAAGGCTCTTCTTAATGCTAACTTCTGTCCTTCTGGGTTGGGTGCAGTTATCCCTTTCCCCTTACCGTCACTTGAGGCTCCAATACCTCTTATAACTGCATATATCTTATCACCATCTTTTCTTGCATCACTAACCCTTTTTAAAACATATAATCCTACGCCCTCCCCCATAACAAATCCATTTGCTTTAGCATCAAAGGGTCTGCTTCCATCTGGTGAAAGGGCACCTATCTTACTAAATTTTATATATGGCCAAGGAGCCATCATAAAATCTGATCCACCTGTTATAACCATATCGAACTCTTTCATTCTTAGGCCTTTTACAGATTCAGATAAAGATGCAATTGATGAAGCGCATGCCGCATCAACAGAAAAATTCGGGCCTCTTAAATTAAAAACATTGCAAATACGTCCTGCTATTACATTTGATAATTCTCCCGGTAGTGAATCCTCACTTATACCAGGGAGTCTACCCTTTACACGTTTATTGAATTCTTCAAATAACTCAGCTTGAAGCTTCTCATCAAGTTTAGAAAAGCTGTTACATTTACTTAATTCTTCCTCAATATCGCTAAAGAATACTCTAAAGTTAGTATAATCTATCATATCACCGCCCATTGAATTACCGATTATAACAGCGGTTCGCTCTCTATCAAAATCTTTGTTGCTATATCCAGAGTCATCCAATGCTTCACCTGCTGCAATAATCGCATATTTTTGGGCTCTATCCATAGCGCTGACAGTTTTTGGTGGAATTTTGTATTTAGTGGAAATTATTGCAGGATCAATTTCATCAACGAATCCACCAATCTTCTGGTATGTTTTATCTGGGATCTGCCTATCTTGACTATAGTAGATATCAGGATTCCATCTCTCCTTTGGCACTTCAACAATCCCATCAACACAATTGATAAGATTAATCCAATATTGATCCTTATTGCGGGCTTTGGGGAATAAACAACCAATACCGATAATAGCTATCCCCTCATCTTTTAAATAGTCCTGATGATTTTCTAACATAGAAGCCTCCTTATATATAACCCTGTTGATTTACACTCAAAGAAATAAATTTCAAATGTTGTTAAAATGATAATGTTATACAAAAAGGTATTTATAAGAACGCATATTGATGGAATCAATAGAGTTATATTTCAATTTAACGATTCTATCAATACTCACTGGAGACTGACTGGTCAGTCAACAAATAATTGAACTAATTAAAAACTTTCATTATGTCAAGAATTTTTTTTAAATTAAAATATATATAAAAAAACATATTGTAATCGTGTAATTTGTAATAAAATAGCCTTGCATTTATTTCTTGAAATTACAAAATGCACATAATATAAATTTTTTTATAATAAAAATCGAATTATTAACATAGC
>JAXHTB010000356.1:0-4117 GCA_034190185.1 Spirochaetota bacterium
TTTTCGTTTATCTTGGGAAAATATTAGAATATTATTATTTAAATTTAACCCTTGATTTTGGTCAGAATGATCATCGCTTGATGGTAGTATGCCAAT
Source organism: Spirochaetota bacterium (assembly GCA_034190185.1). Classification (GTDB taxonomy): domain Bacteria; phylum Spirochaetota; class UBA4802; order UBA4802; family JAFGDQ01; genus JAXHTB01. The sequence continues at coordinate 97 of JAXHTB010000356.1, forward strand.
ATTTTCTAAAAAATCTGTTAATATTGCTGGATGATAATATTTTAATGCAAATAAACTAGCCTTTTCCAAAGTGGTGTTATACTGTCGCCATAAGGAAGAATGAATATAAATTGGTACTGGTGACAGGCTTTTTTCATTTTCAAATTTACGTATTTCTTCTACGCTAGCCAATCCTTCTATTTTCACTCTCACTCCAGGAGGAAAATAATTAACATCAATATCTGTAATAATTAAATCAATTTTTTCTGGGTTTTTTGTATATATGTCTATCGTATCCCCACCATGTCGTGCTCTTATAATATCGAATTTAACACCATAATCAGATCCAATTTCTTTTAGTCTTTTTTCAAAATATTCATAATCTTCATCTTCATCGTCCATTAGTATAATCGTTTTTTTAATTTTGGGAGCGCTATTAGATTTAGTATCGCCTATTTCTTCATTTTCTGTCTTATCCATCAACTCCAATGTATCATCAATATCAATAATATTAGGATCATTATGAGCGCCTAGTACTATTTTTGTAGCATATTTTATTCGGCCAATATTTTTAATTAATTTGTTAAAATTTTTAATAGCTTCGAGAAGCAGCTGTTTAAACTGCTGTTTTTCTTCATATTCATCTTCTTCATCTTCAAGAAATTGGGCTGGTTCAGATATAGCCATTATTTTATTATTTAAAGAATGAGGTAATGTTTGATCAAGTATTCGTATAAGTTTCTCAAAATCTTTGTTCCCTTTTGTATCAATGGCTTTAATTCTTTTACTCAGGCCCGACGTCATTTCTTCAATCTCTTTTAGGTTTTTAGTATTGATTTCATTCTTCTCATTAACAATCTTTTTATTAAATCCTCCTATTAATTTCTCAATAGTGGTTTTAAAAAATTCTTTTGCCTTAGAATCACTAATTGGATAAATATATTTTTCTACATCTAAGTCTTTATCTTTACTCATCTGTTATTCCATTTTTAATAATTGAAATTGTTGTATCAAGTAGTTCGCTTATGTCGTATTTATTACTGGTTCTGCTTTGCTGAACCCGGTTATAAGCGCTTTCAGTTGAGCTAGTCTTTGCAAGCATCCTTTTATCCTCGTGATAATGATCCTCTATCCGTTTCATCTTATCTTCTTCTGTAAGACTTTTTGCAGGATAAGGTTGATTGGAATATTTTTCCATACTATCAACTGTTTTTATTCTTTGCCGAGAGTTAAGCCTTGGTAATTGTGAAATTACTGAATTCCCTTTTGTTTTCCCTGAAGCAAAAGGGTCTGTAAATATATAATTCTTATCCTTTGTTATTGGAGAAGATATAGGAGATGCTACAGGAGAAGTTTTTGAAGAAGCTATAGGGGAACCTATTGGTATAGATTTAATATTTTCTTCAAAAATGGGACCAGACTTATTTGATATCGTATTGATGACAGGGGGGCTATCTTTCCGAGCTTGAATATCTCTTTTCATACCATAGGCAATGCCTTTTTTCTGAAGTGAATTTAGTTTTTTATTCCCAAGATCTGTAAACTTGATCATCCTGGGTCCTTGGCCATGCTGTTTGGTATGCCATCCAATGTTATAGATATTGTTACCCTGTTCAGATGGTTGTATGTTTGCGTTTATCGGCATGTTGAAATTTGCCGTGTTGTCTCCGTTGCCGGTCTTAATAGATTTATATTTTACAGATATATGATCGTAATACTCCTTCTGAATGCCTTTATATGATCCTTTATGCAGTGAGAGCAATTCGTTAAATTGCTCTTTTAGCATGCCTGTTTGTTTAAATTTTTGTGTGTCTACAAAGTCATCTATACCTCTGTTTTGCATAAGGTTGATCTTCGGGATTTGTTCCTGCTTATTATATCTATCTTCATGTAAAACATTCTTTAATATCATAGGCCGGATTTTCTCCGGGATCTTATCATGCTGGCCATGAATGGCATAGCCAACAGACCTCACTGCATCAGCAGGATTGATCTCATGAGGAGCAATATCCATCTTGTAAGATCGTAAAGTATTAAAAACACCGTTTGAAAAGGCTTGCCTGCTTTGTATAGGAATTTTTGCCTTTTTTAGATAACTTATTATCTCATCCGATTCTGTTTCACTGATGCCGCTATTTCTCATCAATGAAGATTGAGCAAATGTATTCAAGTCTTTGCGGTTTAAAAGATCGATTTCCATTCCATCCTCTGAGGATAGCGAAGTGAATATTTCATCGTTATTCCATGACTCAATGGGAGATGCATAAAATTTTCTTTCCCCAAGGCTTTTGTATATCTCATTCTCAATCTCTTTGGGAACCCTGTGGTGCTCACCCTTGACCGCATGACTAACAGCCTTAACCGCCTCTATTGGCGTAATATTCTTTGGCGCAATATTGTTCTTGTAAGATCTTATTATCTGCGTAATGCCTTGTGTAAAATCATTTGCCCTTTCACGTGGCGCTTTGGCATTTTTTAAATAACTAACTATCTCCTTTTCGTCTGAATCTGTGAGACCGTTCTCTCTCATGAAAGGAGATTTCGCAAAGGTGTTTATATCTTCTTCATTTGAAAGATCAAAATTATCAGGAAGATTAAAACTTGAGAAATCAAGCCCTGTATCTTGGTTGGAGATTGGTGAAATAAATTCGCGATATTTCTTTTCTGTTTCACCAGACATATCATGCTCATTAGGGATGTCAGGCGCGTCTTTTTTGCTTATGCTGTTGTAGATTTCGTCCCTAATCTCAAGCGGCACATTTTCGTGCTCTCCCTTGACTGCGTGAGTAACAGCCTTAACCGCATCAATCGGGGTAATGTTCTTAGGTGCAATATTGCTCTCATACGATCTTATTGTGTGAACGATGCCACGCGTTAGATCCTTTGACCTTTCGGGGGGTGTTTTAGTGTTTCTTAAGTAACTAACTATCTCCTCTGACTCGGAGTCGCTTAATCCACTTTCTCTCATAAATGGAGAGTGAGCGAAGGTGTTCAAATCTTCATCGTTGGAGAGATCAAGATCTGCAGGGATATTATAATTTGAGAGATCAGGCTCAGATATAGGAAAAATAAACTCGCGGTCTCTGCCCTTTGTTTCACCGGTCCTATCATGTTCAACAGGGATGCCACGCGTGTTCTCTCTGCTAATGCTACTGTAGATTTCTTCCCTAATCTCAATGGGAACTTTATCATGGTCTCCCTTAACTGCGTGAACAACTGCCTTTACCGCCTCAATGGGGGCAATGTTCTTTGGGGCAATATCGTTCCTGTGCGACTTAATAATGTTTATAACTCCACGGTTAAGATCCATTATACTGTTTGAGGGTATCTCAACATCCTTCAGATAAGAGGTTATCTCTTCTCCCTCAGATTCAGTAAGCCCGCTTTCTTTAAAAGCCGGAGACAACAAAAATGTATTCAAATCCGTTTCTGTTGAAAGATCAGATCTGTTTTCATAAGGATAGTCAGTCTCCCCTGTTAAATTAATATCATCCTTTCTGATCTTTACTTTATGAGGATTAGCCTTTGCAGACTCCTTTATAAGACTTTCTAAATCTTTTTCAAAATATACACTTTTATTGACATATTGATCATCTATCTTTTCATTTACTATTATATCGTAGATAATAGATGCTAATTCAGGAGCAGGCATGCCTGTGCTGTTTCTAATAGATTTAAACTCAGAGAAAGTATTCTGCATACTCCTGGAATACAACTCTTCCTTTCCTGATGGGACTGATGTATTTGAGATCATCTCCTCGATCTTTTCAAAAATTTCTTCAGAAATACCCTCATCTTGCAACCCGCCTGAAACGATCTTAGGAATATTCTTTTCTATGCTTGAATCATCTGTATTATTGATAAATGACTGATTTTCCGGATCTATGATCTCAGTATACTGACCGCTTTCTGGTACCTGTTCTATGGATAAGCTTTGCCCATCCCTTATCTCATTATTATCTTCACTAAGATCTTCCCCCTTTATGAAGTTATTTTCTGATCCTGCATTAGTAGTATTATTGATTCCTTGCGTTATTGTACA
>JAXHTB010000357.1:0-4090 GCA_034190185.1 Spirochaetota bacterium
ATAGATTTATAAAAATATGATAAATTATAATTTTTATATAATAATAATTATATTAAATAAATAATTATCTTTCTCACCTTTTTATATGAATTATTTTTTATATATAATACTAATTCCATTTTAACTGGAGCTTTGAAATGAATATAGGCGGGGGATCTAAATTCAATTATACAAAAATCAGCGGAATATCTTACTGGAAAAGTCAATTTTAACTGCGGCTATTAACACAAAATCAGGTTTAAGGTTGTTTTTGCGTTATTGAAAAGAAAAACGGCCGTCATATAATATAACGACCTTTTTACTTGCATGACTAAATCTATCCTCTAAATTGGTAACTCCAATGATAAAAATTATTGAACACCAGATTCTGAAAGGAAGCTCATCAATTCATCCTCTGAAATTTTAACATCTTCCATTTTTGAAAGAACTGCTGTATTGAATTGATCGGATCCACTTTCGGACATTCGAGAACGACCTTTAACATTACTTTTAGAATCGTCATCTAATAGCCCTCGAGCAGAAGCAGCAGTCACATCAGAAGAAGCTCTTTTCCTTGCAAAAATTCTCGTATTCTGATCTGCATTTCCAAGAAGAGACACCCTCATTCCTGGCTTTTTTGTGCTAGTGACCATTTTTGTTACCCATCCCTTTTTACCTGCAAATTGTACCTGAAGCCATGCGCCTTCAGTAGACAGAAGCGTCAGTTTTACTCCTCTTTTCAGAGTTGCGATCTTCATCGATTTTCTGTCGGCCATACTATAGAGTGTAGTTTTAAATGATGATACATAAACAACTCCTGCAAAAGATACTGAAGTAAAAACAAAGAAGCTGATAATAGTTAATAATACTTTTTTCATATCGATCTTACCTTATAATATAATTTTTCTCGTTATAATAACGAGTAATGAGGAACATAATACACAATTCAACCATATTTATATTAATAAAATTATTTACAATAATCAATATAATATAAAAAAAAAGAAATTATTTATGAATTCTTGTAAATACACCATCCCAGTTTTCTGGAGGTGGTTCCTTTTTATAAAGCAAACATCTGTTAGCCAATATATTTACAGATTTATCATGTTTTCCTTTTACTTTTAGTGATTTCTTAAACAATTGAACAGCCTCATCCCATCTCCTTTCCTTATACATATCGAATGCATCTTCATAGAATTTGGCAGCTTCAATTATGTTATCTGGAATTTGCCCAATAATCCCAATTAGCTCATATATATAAACAGGTTCACTTTTCCCCTTAACACGAACAGCATCTAATTTCCTAAGAAACATCTCTCCTTCAATCAATTTATTCGTCATCTCGCTCACTAAAATTGAAACACCATAATCTTTCCCAGCCGCTTCCAATCTTGCTGCAAGATTTACAGTATCGCCCATCATTGTATAGGATGCCAGATTTTCGGTTCCCATAAATCCTACTTTAGCTTTGCCAGTATTCAATCCAATTCTAAACTGCATCTGTTGAGCTTCAGGACAGTATTTATTATCTCTTGTCCATTTTTCCCTCAACAGTATTAATTTATCAGACATTTCAAGTGATGCCTTTGCAGCTAAAATAGCATTGTCAGGATTATCCAAGGGGGCTCCAAAAATACCCACAACAGCATCGCCAATATACTTATCCAATGTACCTCCATAATTCTTTAAAATAACAGTCATAGCTGACAAATATTCATTTAGTAGTGCAGCAAGATCAATACTATTCAGTTTTTCACTTATTGTAGAAAACGATGCAATATCAGAAAAAAACGCTGTAATGATTTTCTCTCCCCCTTTTTTAAGACCATCAAGATCATTTAGAGCTTCCTTTACAATCGACGGATCGATCATATTTCCAAGTATTTTGCTATATTTTCTCTTTTCAGCTCCCTCTGTCATTGTAAGGTAGAGGAAGGGGAATGCAGTGGAAATAAGACCTGTTCCAAGTATAAGGTATAAAGGTGATTGATAATTATAATTATGAAACAGCCATATATTAATAACTACATATGAAGATGATAATATAACTAAAATTGATAGTTTTAAAATGTTTGAAGAAATGAATAAAACAGAAGCAATACATAATAAAATTACTATCATCATAATAATATATGTATGCACCTGCTTCTCAACAATTATTTCATTTTGCTGTAGTATATTGCTAATTATATTTGCATGAATCTCGGGGCCTGGTGTTGTTTTATGGATAGGAGTATTTTTTTGATCATGAGCAGCCATAGCTGAGCAACCGATAATTACAATTTTATCTTTAAATTCATCAGGTTTGATAATTATTTTTTCTTCTTCTCCCTTTGCAAGATAGTAAGCAGATAACATTACTGCACTCATACTATATGCTGGAATACGATCTTTAACATGGTAATTAACAAGATACTTTCCATTTTCATCAAGTGGTATCTTATATTCTCCCACTTTAACGATATTATTTGGCAAAATTGATATTTTAACCTCAGATGTATATGCCATGATAGCAGAAAGCGCCATGGAAGGCATAAAATATTTTTCATAATTAAATAGAATTCTTCCTCTGCGATATACACCATCAGAATCAGGATTAAAAGAAGCAACTTCTAATCCCTTAGCTATTGGAAGAGCATCAGCAAGATTATGATCAACTTTATTGCATGTGATATCTGATCGAAGGCATGGTATGGGAACAAGGAATTCTTTTGGATTTATTCTTTCAAATTTAATTTTTTCCGGGTTATCAATTGATAAGAGATAATTTTTCTTTATATCTACAGGCAATGGGATAGGCTTGTCTCTTTCTTCATTATTCAGAAATAAAACATTGTGAAAAATATTCCCGCTGTTTGCAATTTCACTTGCAAAATATTCGTCATTTCCTTCTCCACGATCAGATTCAGCGAATAATATATCAAAAAATATTGCCTTAGGAGGATTAGTCATGTTAATATAACTTAGGATCTCAGGATAAATATTTCTGCTCCATGGCCATCTACCTATACCCAATCCTTCAGCATACTGCAGGGAACTCTCATCAATAAGCAGCAATATTACATCATTATGAGGTTTAATCGATTTTCCGCCAACATGCTGGACATAAAAATCATAGGATTTCCAGTTTATATAATCTCCAAAATACTTCTGTATTATTAAAATGAAACATAACGTGATAATAACTAAAATAAAAAAAACGAATAACTTATTATTCTTTCTATATTTTTCAGCTATAGAATTCATAATGCTCATATAGAATTAACCTCTGGAAAAAATACGTATATATAAAAAACTTATACGAAGATAGCTAATATTATAGAATCTAATACAGATTTTAAATAGTATATTTATTTATCTTTGGATTATTTATTTTTTTAACTTATTGATATATTTTACTTAATATATTATAATAATGAAATATTAAAATTTGCAAGAAAATAAAATGAGTGATGCTGAAATCTATAAGATGCAACAATACAATTGAACACACAACAAAAATATTATATACATGTTGTTCATTACATTATACGATACTTTTATTACAATATACGTAATATTCATTACAAATCAGTTGACAAATTTACATAAAAAATGTATATATAAGCAGATAATAATTATCTCTTACAAGTATAGCTTTGATATATATTATTAATTTCATTTTTACTAAAATGATATAAATGAAAAGGTAAATAGGGATATAGACAAATGTGATTATTTTCTTTACACTTGACCATTTTAACTCTTAACTAGCGAAGCAAAATATCCTAATAAGTTATGTAAAAGTAAATAATATATTCAAACCAGTTTTTTTTATTTACAATCGGGAGGAAACTGAACTATGGAAAATGAGACAAAAACCAATAACGATTATAATACTGAAAACATAAGCAATAACATCCAATACGATAGGAGAAAAGATGATCGACGAAAAGGAGAAAGACGTAAAGCTGATAGAAGAGTCGCAAATAAACCTGAAGAATATTACGCTCAGAGAGAAAGAAGAAAATCAAAAAATGATAGAAGAGTAACAATATTTAATAGAATGAATATTGAAGTTACTGATAGAAGATTTATTAAATAAATATTAACATACAAATTATTAAAT
>JAXHTB010000358.1:0-4088 GCA_034190185.1 Spirochaetota bacterium
AACTGGTCTGATTGAGGACTGGCTAAATGACTTTGAAAGTTGTGAAGATTGGCGAGCTGTACCAACAAGTCCCATTGGAGACACAAAGATAAGAAAGATCCCAGGAAAGCCAAGGCCAGTAGATAAGTCTGGGAAAGTGATCGAGTATCCAAACGATATTACAGATGATAATGGATTGTCTCACAAGAATGAATATGTTCTGGGAGTTAAATCTTATTTTATAGATAGAGGTTACGATAGGGTTGAGGTTTTACCTCCTAATGAGTATATTATCAGGGGCAAGGCCAAGGAGATCAAGGTATGGGCTTTGGGAAGAAAATTTAGGCATACACTTTTTATTAAATTAAGGGATTATAGAGGCAAAGTTCATAAATTAAAGGTAGGTAAACTAGATTATTGGGGGTGGAGAGAGTTAAAGGTTATTGTGCCTGGCTGGTTGCCTCAGACTGCAAAATATGCAATGCTAGATAAAAATCTTCATTTTGTTTCTTTTTTTGTAGAATGTGATCGATTTGAACCAGGTGGAACATTCTATTTTTACTTAGATAATTTTAGAATCATAACAGATCTTTCAGAATTTACTGGCGATCAGTACATTAAGGATATATGGTAAGAAGGGAGGCTTAAAATGAAAAAGAAACAAAAAATATTTACAACAATAATTTGTATCCTTGTAGTTTCTCTAATCGGATTTTTCTATAATAATAGAGCAGATTCCAGGATTGTCACCAATGTTCAACCAGACATCAGCTCAGATGAGCTGAGAGCTATTGTAGTTGAAGATTTTGAGAAATCAACTGATTGGGTTGTAGGATCTGTTCCAAGGAAGAATCCAGACCCTAAGAAAGACCCTATACCTGAACTCAAATTAAAATATATCGCTGGAGGTCCTTCAGACCTAAGAGTTGAAAATTGGACAGCAGATAAAAAGGGGATGAGTAAAAATAAATGTTTAGGCCTTCACTTTAAGTTTAGATATCCTGGTTATAATTCAGTTTATATAGAAGCTCCTATGGAGGTAAGATGGGATGATCCATCTCAAAAGGTTTTAACCTATGATTCAAGAGTTGGAAAGGATCTTCAGGAAAGAGGCTTGCAGCTTCCAGGGAGAGTAAAAGGATTGTCAATTTGGTTTCATGGCAGAGGTGATGATTATAAACTTGAATGCTGGATCAAGGATTATAAAGGAGATGTTCATATAATTAAATTCGGTTCACTCAATTTTGTAGGCTGGAGACCCTTAAAGGCGTCAATACCATCTGATATTCCGCAATCAACTGAAAATTATCCACAAACACGAGTATTGAAAATTGTAAGATTTGTTATTAGATCCACTCCTGATGCTTATTCTAAGGATGTATTTATGTTTTTCGATCAATTAAAAGCGTTAACAGAAACCTACGAGGTCAGCTTTGATGGTCAGGATCTCCATAAGGCCTTTAAGCAGGGAAGTTTATCATCGACCTCAACATCAAAATCATCAAAGTAAAAAATAAAGCTTGAATTTATCTGTATAAGATTTAGAAAGTACCCATCTTTACGGATGGGTTTACTTATTATGCATATCAGAGAAAATTCTGCTTCTGGATTTTGATGTATCAGGAGTTTCGATTCGTTTTTCAATGTTTTATTTTTTGCTGGAAAAATAGTTATTACATTGATAACCAAGGATTTGCAAAGTTTGAAAATTGCATGCCAAAACATGTAACTGCATGATTTACTGATCTCTTAAGTCTTTATTATAAGTAGGTAATGGCTTTGCATGCAGTTAGTAACCATTTTTTTGTCTCTACATGCATTTAATAAAATATGAAATAACAGGGAGAGGGTAGTCCTTCACTATTGTATCGATTCCCCACTTTCATTTAAATCCTTGGAACTTTTTGCACTAAAGGAACCGTATCTTGTTATCAATAAGATACATTTATATTTCAGGTTGAGAAAGATTAGCTGTGTAAAGTTATATTAACATAACTTGATGCCTGTTATAAGCTCGATTTAATATTGAATAAGACTTGTTTGTAATACAAATTTGAACATTTACTATAGATAAATTTATGGAAAAAAATAAAATATTAGAAAAAATAAACTCCATTTTTAAAGAAGAACAATGGGGAAGAATCGAACCAAAAGATGTCGGCATCTCTAAATTTAAAATCTTAGACGATCTGTTTAATAACCTTGTAAGTTCAGGATATGTTGATGAAACCTTATCGATTTGCAAGGAACACCTGGAAGATCATCCGGATTCAATCACAGCTAAATATATTGTTGGCATTATCGGATATCATCAAGAACAGATTGAAGATACTATCTATTTGAGGAAGTTGATCGATTTATTTACAGTTCATCATAAATGGTTTCTTGTAGAAAGAATATCTGAAAAAATTCTTGAATATGGAGAAAACAGGATTGCATTAAAGGCTCTCGCCTCCAGTCTGGAACGTATGGGCAGGAATAAAGAGGCGACTTCAGTTTGGGAAAGTCTGCTTAAAATAGATCGATTTGATGCAGAAGTCGCTAAAAAGCTTGCCTTTGCAATAATTGATGATGATTCAGAAAAGAGTATCTATTACATGAAGCTTTCCATAGAGGGATTCATAAAAAATAAGGAATTTGATAAGATTACTGAACTTTGGAATAAGCTAATATCTATATCATGGGATGATATCCAGTTCTATGAAAGGATTGAGAGGATGCTTGTTGAAGCAAAACAGACTAATCTTGCATCGGGTTTGTTGAAATCATTACTATTAAAATATAGTGATGAAGATAATCCTGATCAATCTATAGAATTCCTGAAAAAGATTCTAGAGTATACACCGGATGACAATTATGCTAGGAAAGAACTTGTAAAGTATTACGGGAAGAGATACGGTGAGCATTCCCAATTTCAGCAATTTTTAAGGCTTTCAAGGTTAAACAATTTTAAATCACCTGTAAAGCATTCAATCAAAGATTTTGAGAAAAATATCGTTTTTGATAAAGGAAATTTTGTTAGTCATAGATCATGGGGAATAGGCAAGATCAGTGATATAAATAGTGAGTTTATTTTGATCGATTTTAAAGATAAGATTGACCATAAGATGTCCATTCAAATGGCCCTAAAATCTTTAACACCTATTAACAAAGATCATATAGTTGTCATGGAGTACGAAGATCCTGAAATCCTAAAATCAATTTTTAATAACGATTTTAGGCAGTTCTTTGAACTATTAATAAAATCGTACAATAACGAAATTACACTTTCAGAGATAAAAAAAGAATTAATCCCAAAATATATCGATTTAGAAAGTTGGCCAAAATGGTGGAATAAGAAAAGGGTAGAACTTAAAAAAGACCCGCACTTCGGATTCTCTGAGAAGAAAAAAGATACAATTATTATGAGAGATAAGCCGGTCACTTATCCAGATGAATTACTTGATAACTTTATCAAATCAGAATCCTATAGTGAAAAGATGGATATTGCAGTTGAGTTTGTTAATAATATAGAAGTTGAAGACGGGGCTCCTATTGTGCATTTTTTCGTTGATTATTTTGTAGATCAAGCAAAAGGAGTGTCGCATATAAAGGAAATACTCTCATTTTTTATTTTAAGGGGATTTTCAAAGTATATCGACCCAAAGAAATTAAAACTGAATTCTATTAAGGAAAAGGTAATTAACTTTATTAGAGAGAGCAATGAAATTCCTTTAATTTCACTCAATATCAATTCCTATGATTACAAAAAGGATTTTGTAAATCTTATTGAAGAAGCTAGAGAAGACTGGCCAAAGGTTTGTTCGGAATTGCTGTTTGAGACACCTGTTAGGATTCATAAATATATTATAAATATTCTAATTAGAGCTCATGCATATAATATCATAAACAATTTCATCGATCGAGTGATTACTGGAGCTAAACAATATCCTGAGATATTTTTTTGGGTTGTTAAGAATATTTTAAATAAAACATGGGATTATTATTGGTTAGATTATTCAAGGGAGAGGTTGATTTTAACCTATTTCCGGCTTCTAAATGAATTAAAAAAGATAGAGGTAAAAGGGAATAGACTTAAAAATATGTATATAGATCTCCTGTATGATAAT
>JAXHTB010000359.1:0-4058 GCA_034190185.1 Spirochaetota bacterium
CTTTCTGTTGTTAGCAGTATTACTCATGTAATGCTTCAAGAGAAGAAATCAATAAGCGAGACGCTAGAGGAGATAAATCATTATCTTAATTTCAGGTGCGATGGTGTGGAACTTGTCACTTTTTTTATTAGTATATACAACAAGAAGACAAAGGAATTTGAATATATAAATGCTGGACACCGCACGCCAATACTAATTAAGAAAGATACAGGTGAACTTTCATTTCTAGAAGGCAAAGCTTCAATACTTGGCGCTTTGCCAAATGTTGATTATTCTTCATCCACGTTAACTTTTAACAGAGGGGATGAAATGATACTGTATACTGATGGACTTGTAGAGATTTATAATGATAACACAGGAGAGGATTATAACGACGAAACCCTCATGAGAACAATTTCTGAATCTATAGATCTTGAGATTGAGGATAAACTAAATTCAATTATTGAAAAAATAAATCTTTTTAAAAATGGATCAATCAGAGATGATATTATCATTATTGGAATTGAAGTCTTATAATAAATTAATTGTCAAAATTTATATGTTTTTATTTTTTATAATAACTGCTTGTATAAACATATCTTTTGCAGAATCCAGTACTACATTTGATATGCCACTTCCTGATTCATCAGTAAGTCATGTTGAAACTCCTTTTGCGCATCTTATAAATCCAGTTTTTTCTGATCTTTATAATAGAAATTCTTTTTCTTATAGGTTTTTTAATTACAATGAAGAGAAAAAGGATAATCATCTTTTTACACTCAATTTGTATGGATTTGCATTTTCATATATATGGTACAATAATATTTATGACTACGAAAGTGGCAATGTAGAAAATTCAAAGACAAAGTTATTTAATGTCAGCAAGGGCTTTTTTTTTGATAATATATTTGGATTTGGTATAGATTATTCCTTTTCCCAAAGCAGATACTCAAGGTATAATAACTACAAATCCTTTTCTCTCGGTTTTCTATATAGACCTGCTCGCTTCCTCTCCTTAGGCTATGTTGTCAGAAATCTTAATAAAACAAAGTTGAATAATGAAGCTGTAAAAAGAAAGCAGGTTTATTCTTTTTCAGTCAAGCCATACAAAGATTATATTACATTATCGCTTGATGCTCAAAGATTATCTGGAGAAAAATTTAAAAAATCCAATTTTCTTTTCTCAGTCAATCTGCATCTGATACATGATATTTCAATACTTGGAAGCTGGGATAATGATCGAAATGTAACGTTTGGAATATCTATTCCCTTAGGAACAGGAAAATCCTCAATTATCCTTGACTGCTATGCAGCTGGAAGCAGCAAAAGTAAGCGTGATTTTTCAACCTTTGGATTGTCATATTTAAATGAGAGATTCCCATCTCAATTCCTTTTGTCAAAAAGGATTTTATTGATAAATATTAAGGAAGACACAAACGAAATAGAGGCTGACAGTTTGTTCGGGTATAAAGGCATAAGTATGACATTATGTAATATCCTTATGGCTATAGAGGAAGCAGGACAAGACGATACTATAGTTGGGGTAATACTGCAGATTGATAGATCTAGATTCGGTTTTGCAGAAATTCAAGAGCTGAAGGACAGCTTGAAAAGATTTAAAAAAAGAGGGAAATATGTATATTCAATCCTTACTGGGTATGGCAATCAAGAATACTATTTAGCTGCTTCTGCAAACAAAATTTATTACGCTCCATGTAGCACATTTTCGATAACAGGTATAAGCGCAGAGGTTTATTTTTTTAAAGGAATTTTTGATAAGGCAGGTATTAAATATGAATCAGTGAAGTTAGGGAAATATAAATCGTTTAATGAACCCTTTACTAGGGAGTCTATGTCTGATGAATACAGAGAGAATATTACAACTCTTTTAACAGATATAAATGAACAGTATGTCAATGATATAATGGAAGAGAGAAAAATTTCACGAAAGAGTATAGAGGAGATGTTCAGCAAAGGGGTGTTATCCCCTGAACAAGCAGTAAAGGTCGGATTTATTGATGAAATAGAATATCCTGAAGAAGCAAAGAAGAAGATTATAGAGAAATATTCTTCCAATCTGTCAATAGTAAAAATCAAAGATTATTTTGATGAGAATGTTAGGAGTTTTACATGGGGCGCTCTTCCAAGTATTGCAATTATATATGTTTCAGGAGCTATTGTAAGAGGAAAATCAAAATATTCAAGATTTAATTCTGGTTCTATCGGTGATGAAACCTATAAAAAAGCGATCAAGCAGGCATTTCGAAATGATTCAATAAAAGCAGTTATTATCAGGATCAATTCTGGAGGGGGATCTGCTATTGCTTCAGAACTAATGTGGCATTATCTTCATCAGATGAAGAATAAATATAAGAAGCCTGTTATCTTTTCTTTTGGAAATATCGCCGCCTCTGGCGGATATTATATTGCCTGCACAGGAGATAAGATTTTTGGAAGCAAGGGTTCTATTACAGGTTCAATCGGTGTAATTTCCGGGAAACTGTCATTAAAAAGACTGTACAAAAAAATTGGAATAAATAGTGATACAATAAAGATGAGTAAGTTTGCTGATATCTTTTCACTCTCAAAAGACTTAAATGAATCTGAGCGCGAAGTATTGCAAATGAGTGTTAATTATATTTATGAAAGATTCACTGAAAAGGTAAGCAAATGGAGAAAGATATGGAAAGAGAAAATTCCAGAGGTGGCAGAGGGACGAGTCTTTAGCGGATCTCAAGCGAACAAGAAGGGATTGATCGATAACATAGGAAGCCTTATCGCGGCTATAGAATTTGCAAAAGCATTGGTAAAGATCCAAGGCGAATTTCAACTAGTTCATCTTCCTGAGAAAAGGGTGTCTATTGTTGATATGATGGGATTATTCACTAATAAAGTAACCATATCAGATGAGCTGCTCTCTGTTGTCAGTACTATTGAGGATCTGCAGTTTGGAGGGGAGTCATTTTTGTATTACTTTCCTTATAAAATAGTGATCAAATAATCTCTAAGTGGATAATTTTATCACTATTTATGTTAGTTTCAAGATGACTGTAATAATTTTTGCAGAGCAAGTGTAAAGCTTAATGCCCAGATCATATTCTGAGATTATTAGAGTTGTTTTGTAATTCTGTTGAATTAAGTCTATTATTTATCCTTTTGTAAAATCTTCCTCTCATATAATTTTACAAATTTCATAAAAACATAAAAAGCACCCAATATTGCAATAATAAAACCACGAAGACCATCTAAAAAACCGAGTTTTATAAAAAACATCTTTATAAATTTATAAAAGGGTCTAAGGGTTAAATTTATTATTGAAGGCTTTTTGCCATTTTTTTCATACTCAAATGCCATAATATCTGTAAACTTGTCTATCTGCCTAAGGTGAGCCGATACATTCTGGTATGAGTAGTGAAGCAGGTCACCTTTTAATCTGGAAATCCTTCCATTTACAACAACCGTGTCATGAGGATTTATCCCCTCCCATCTGCCAGATCTTCTATCAAAGAATCGTATCTTGTAATCAGGATACCATCCGCCATGATGAATCCATTTGCCAAGGTAGAATACCTTTCTGGAGACATAAAATCCTTTAAATCCTGTTTTTTCAAGATCTATACTAAGAACAGACTCCTTTAACTCACTGCTGATAACCTCATCAGCATCAATGCAAAACACCCAGTTGTAGGAGCACAATTCAAGTGCCCTGTTTTTTTGTTGTATATGTCCATCGAATTCATGTTTAAATATCTTGTTTGTATATTCACTGCAAATTTTTAATGTTGCATCAGTTGAAAAGGAATCAAGAATAACTATTTCATCCGCCCATTTCACACTTTCCAGACATCTGCGTATCTTTTGTTCTTCATTGAAGCATATTATTGAGACCGAGATTGCCATACTATTCTCCCAAAGTGATCAATCAATAAGAGTACAAGATTACTTCTGTCAAAGAGGATATATTATAAATAAGAATAAGCAAGCTCATTTTATTAGAGCAAGTTGAATATTTTAATCATAGGAATAAAATGGTAAATAATGTAAAAGAATTATAAATATAAAGAGAGAAGATATTGTGG
>JAXHTB010000036.1:0-14221 GCA_034190185.1 Spirochaetota bacterium
CCGTGTCCTATATATATCACTAAAGAGTAATTTATTCCTCTGTTGTTTAGGGACCATTATGGTATGAAGGATAAATAAAAAATCTTTTAAGTATTCTATTATTTATTGACTTATATGCTAATATATGTACCATTTTAACAAACACTAAATATCAATTAATTAAGGAATATGCTTCATCATTCCTATCTATACTATCCTATGGAGATCATATTATGGTAAGTCAAAAGGTTCAAGTTCCTTCGGATGTCACATTGGAAGTAATAAAGGGTGTAGACCAAGGCAAGATTTTTTCGATTACAAAAAAAACTATAACAATAGGGCGCGAAAAGGTTTGCGATATAAAACTTTTAGATGAATTTATGTCAAAAAAACATTGTCAGATAGTTTTTAGAAATGGGCATTTTACTGCAATAGATCTGGGAAGTTTGAATAAAACAAAGATAAATAACCGAATATATGTACAGAAAAATCTAAAGGACAACGACATTATAAGTCTGGGAAAGACAAAACTTCGATTCCATTGGAAAGAACAAGATGTTTCATCTGTCAATGAATCAGATGATGTGCCTGATTTGGAAAGCGATATTAAAGATGAAATTATCAAATGTGATGATTAGTATTGTATTAAAAGAAGATTCTGTAAACATTCCGCATCCTTTCAAATTTAATTTAGCTCAGATTTTGGATTCATTTCTTTTTTTATTTCACTACCTATTTTTTTGATATAGTGATTAGTATCATTCATTAATAATATCCACAATCCATCTAAAACACCACTCAGATATTCTTACTTTTAGAATTACTTGCAAAAATAATGATTTTGCAATAATAGAGAATTGACAAACTTTAACTTTTGATAAGATATATTCTATTATTATATCTTAAAAATTAAACTATCAAAGAATTGTTTAGATTTAAATCCACAGGAGGAGATCTTTGGAGTTTATTACAGATTTCCATATTCATTCACACTATTCTATTGCAACAAGTAAGGATCTTATACCAGAATACCTACACCACTGGGCAAGATTAAAAGGAATTGATGTCATAGGAACAGGTGATTGTATTCATCCAGGATGGTTAAAAGAACTGAAAGAGAAATTAGAGCCAGCAGGGAACGGTTTATATAAATTAAAAAAGGAGTTTATTCTTCCAGATACTGATGCGCTCAATAATACTAACAAACCTGTAGATGTATTCTTTCTCCTCACCGGTGAGATCAGCAATATATATAAAAAAAATGACAAAGTGCGTAAGGTTCATAATCTCTGCATCTTTCCGGATTTTAACGCTGTTGAAACAACTCAAAAAAAGCTTGCAGATATTGGCAATATTGAATCTGACGGACGTCCTATTCTTGGACTAGATTCTAAGTATCTGTTGGAGATAGTTCTGGAATCATCTGACTACTCATACCTAATACCAGCTCATATATGGACTCCATGGTTTTCTGTCCTTGGATCGAAATCTGGTTTTGAAAATATTGAAGAATGCTATGAAGATCTAACCCAGCATATCTTTGCTGTTGAGACTGGACTCTCCAGCGATCCTGCGATGAACTATACATGCACATTTTTGGACAAGTTCAAATTAGTATCGAACTCGGATGCGCATTCTCCTCAAAAATTAGGTAGAGAGGCTAATCTCTTTAATACTGAGCTTACATATCAAGCTATTTTTAACGCGTTAAAAGAGGATCACGGTTTTCTTGGAACAATAGAATTTTTCCCCCAGGAAGGGAAATATCATTATGACGGACACCGTAATTGTGATATATGCTGGGATCCGCTTGAGACACTAAAACATAATGGACTTTGTCCAGTATGCTCTAAACAGGTTACGAAAGGAGTGATGTACAGGATTTCAGAACTTGCTAACCGATCGAAAATTGATGAAGCTCCAAATAAAAAATATTTTCAATCAATTACCTCTCTTCCGGACCTGATCTCGGAAACTTTAAAAATAAAAAGCAGTGCAACAAAGGCAGTTCAGCAAAAATACTTCAACCTGATAGAAAATATTGGATCGGAATTTTACATTCTCCTCTATGCAGAAAATTGTGACATAAGAAAACATGGTGGAGAACTTATTGCAGAAGGAATAGAGAGATTACGAAACGGGCAGGTTTTTATTGAAGAGGGATTTGATGGACGATTCGGACGTATTAGGGTATTTGACAATGATGAGTTAAATTCCTTTTCCGGTGTTTCTCTTTTTTTACCTTCATCTCCAAACAAAAATCCTCCTGAACAAAGCAATAATTTATCAGTTAGGTTTAATATTGAAGAATTTCAAGACTTACGCACAAAATCCCAATCCGATGGATCAGAAATTCTAAAGATCAAACCAGAACTCCTTTTAACAGAAAAACAAAGGGATGGAATAGAGCATTTCAAGGGGCCCTGCATGATCATAGCAGGTCCAGGATCAGGGAAGACCAGAATCCTTACAGAAAGGATAATCCACCTAGTAACCCATAGGAATATAAAAGCTGAAAATATTCTTGCAATAACCTTTTCAAATAAGGCATCAAAAGAGATACAGGAAAGAACGCGGTCTAAAATTAATACTTTAAATGCAAATATCTCAACCTTTCATGCCTTTGGGTTTTCAATACTAAAGGAATATTATAATAGATACTCAAGAGATAAGGATTTTTTTATAATCGATTATGAAGAAAAGAAAAATATAATCGCACATATATTCAACAAAGATAAGCGAAGAATAAATGAAATAATCAATAAGGTTGAGGCGTTCAAGCAGGGAAGGTTATATGAAGGTAATGAAAATATACTTGATATTATTATTAATTACGATAAAAAATTGCAAACACTGAATGCCTTTGATCTTGAGGATCTTCTTTATCTTCCTGTGGAACTTTTTAAACAGGATGCAAATATCCTAAATATCTATAGAGAGAAATATAAATGGATCCTAATAGATGAATATCAGGATATTAATGAAAAACAATACGAGCTGATACACTTGCTTGCAGGTAATACAGATCCTAACCTTTTTGTAATAGGCGACCCTGACCAATCGATCTATAGCTTTAGAGGTTCTGATCTCCGTTTTATAGAACAATTTAAAAAAGATTTTCCAACTTACAAATATATACAATTAGATAAGAGTTACCGCTGTCCCAGTCCTGTATTAAAGATCGCCTCTCAGATGCTTCAAAAAGATAACATCATGTCCGGGAAACAGAGTGATATAAAGGTGTATATTCAGGAAACTGAGACTGAAAAAAGTGAAGCAGACTGGATTGCTTCACAAATTGAGAAGATGATAGGTGGTGTTCGCAGCTTTTCGATCGACAGCGGCATAAGCGATGGCACAGCATATTCAGATTCAGTTGGTTTTTCTGACTTCGCTGTCTTATGCCGTATGACCGGGATGTTTGATCCTATAATACAGGCTTTTGAAAATCATGGGATTGCATATCAGGTGGTTGGAACAGAGCCATTCTACAGAAGAGAACCCTTTAGTTCAGCAATTAAGCATTTTCGTCATATATATTACAATATTATATACGACAACACAGTTCCAGAAACAGAGTCCCTTAAAGCAAGGGAAATGATTGATAATAATGAAGATATATACAAAATCCTCATGCTACTTCTAAAAGAAAACGAGATAACAGATGATGATCTTAATAGAATAAAGCAACTGACTGGATCCTGGGGTAATGATTATAATAAATTCTTAATAAATCTGTCAACACAACAAGGCATTGACGATTTCGACAATAAGATTGAGGCTGTTCCCTTGATGACACTTCATGCATCAAAGGGTCTCGAATTTAATACAGTATTCATTCCAGGTTGCGAAGAAGGAATAATTCCGTTTGAACTCTTTAAAAAAAGAACAAATAATGAGATTGAGGAAGAAGAAAGATTATTTTACGTTGGAATAACAAGAACCATGAATAATCTATTTTTAAGCTATGCAAAAAAAAGATATTACAAAGAAAAATTATTGGATCAACAAAGAAGCTCATTTGTAAATAGATTAGAGGAGGAACTGCTTCACTTCGAAAAAAGGGAACCCAAAAAGGATAGGAGAATTGACGAAATTCAATTAACTTTATTCAGTCAAAGTGATCAGGAATAACATACTCTATTATATCTTCTAAATTTGATAACCTTTAATAGTATATGTTGATCATTCATTATCATCATAATTATAGATATTGATAATATTGGTAATTTCAAACGGGAATGAATCTATAAATGATAGCCCAATCCTCAAATCCTTTGGTATAGAAGGCAATATTTGCTAAATTACAATTTTAAGAAATTATATTGACGTAATATTAAAAAATCTACTTAAATATACAGCATAATAATCCACAAAAAGATTCTTTCATTCTTTAAATTAAAAATATATTGATTAAAAATAATTTACTTGATGGAGATCAATGAGTTTTACAAAAGGAATTCCTGAAATTTTTTATGTTAGCATGTTGTTTATAATAGTATTGAATTCTTGCTCAATTAATAAAATTGCCATGAACAACATTGCCGATGCTCTTTCTTCTTCTGAGGGTAATACAGTTTTTACAGGAGATAATGACCCAGAGCTGGTGGGAGATGCCCTTCCATTTGCCTTAAAAATGTATGAATCGTTTCTGACATCATTACCTCATCACTATGGATTACGACTAAAAACAGGCAGTATGTACATTATGTATGCTAACGCCTTTTTACAAACACCTGCAGAGATGCTTTCTAATGATGAATCAAAAAAACAGAAGCTTCTAATGAAACGCTCAAAAAATCTTTATCTGAGAGGGAGGGATATTCTTCTACCTGCTCTTGAAATGAGGTATCCCGGTTTTCTGAAAAAATTAAATGAAAAACGATTTGATAAAGCATTAGAACCAGTAAACAAGGAAGATGTACCTTTTCTGTACTGGTCTTCACTAGGATGGCTGGGGGCTTTTGCTATTGATCCCCTTGATATGAAACTCGGTTTAACAATTTCAGCAGCAGAAGCTTTGATGCATAGGGCGATGGAATTAGATGAAGGTTTTCTTAATGGCGCAATACATGATTTCTATATTTTATATTATGGATCTTTACCAGATTATATGGGAGGGGATTTTCAAAAAGCCCGCACTCATTTTAGAAAGGCTTTGGAATTTTCTAAGGGGAAATCAACATCCGCCTATATCTCTTTAGCCACAACTGTATCGATCAAGCAACAAAACAGGAAGGAATTTACTGAGTTGCTAAACAAGGTTCTGGAACTGAATGCTGATGAAATTCAAGATGATAGGCTAGTCAATATACTCAATCAAAGAAAAGCGCGTTGGTTGTTAAATCATGTGAACGATTTTTTTCTT
This sequence comes from Spirochaetota bacterium, assembly GCA_034190185.1. Lineage (GTDB taxonomy): Bacteria > Spirochaetota > UBA4802 > UBA4802 > JAFGDQ01 > JAXHTB01. Next base: position 5,348 of record JAXHTB010000036.1, read on the forward strand.
GTAAATGATATGAAAATTGATAACGATCGATAATACTTATAAGGGAGAAATATAATGAGAGCGATAAAGATAACTATCTTAATCCTGTTTTTAATTTCAATATCTATATATAAAACAAATGCATTAACAATAAAGATCGGCAGCATTGCGCCGGAACGCTCCCCTTGGGGTACTGCTCTCAAAGAACTGGCGCAAGAATGGGCAAAAATAACAGATGGTAAGATAAGACTGTCAATCTATCATGGAGGCATCGTCGGAAGTGAACTCGATATGATCCGGAAGATGCGTATGGGTATATTAGGAGGAGCCAGTCTAACAAATATAGGAATAACCCAGATATATCCAGACATATATGTGCTGAACACTCCTTTTCTATTCAACTCCGATAAAGAACTCAACTATATTCTAGATAAAATAAGATCAACTTTTGAAAGGGAAGTTGAAAAAAAAGGGTTTAAGATCATTATTTGGACCATGGCTGGGTGGGTGAATCTTTTTACGAAAAACCCAGTTTTTCTCCCGGAAGATCTAAAAAATCATAAAATATCATTTTCTACTGCAACACCAAAGATGGAACAGGCATGGAAAAAATCTGGTTATCAAATCATCCCCAATGAACTCAAAGATATGATGATGGCTCTACAGAGCGGCATGGTTAATGCTTTCTATCTTCCACCCCTTATTGCTGGATCAGGTCAGTATTTTCCTCTTGCCCCTAACATGTGCTCATTAAAAGTATCTCCTTTACTAGGGGGTATAATATTATCGAACAAAACTTGGGGGGAAATACCCAATCAATACAAAAAATCAATGCTTTCCATAACAAATAAAATATCAGAAAGATTATACAAGGAAACTAAAAAGATCGAACAGGATACTATCAAAATGATGCAGGAGCATGGCCTTGTTATCAATCACGTCCCATTAGATGCAGTTGGGAAATGGCGGGCAGAAGCGGCCAAAGGTATGGATGTCCTCATCGGAAATGCCTTTTCAAGAAAAATCTATAGTCAGGTATTGAAATATCTCAAAAATTACCGGAAGAATTATGATAAATAGAATAATAAAATATTGGCACACTTTGGAGAACGGTCTTGCTATCTTTTCACTTTTTCTACTTGCTCTGATACCCACAACAGAGGTTATTGCGCGAAAATTCTTTAACACTGGCATAATGAGTTCTACCGATTATACCCATCATCTTGTGCTGTTCATCGCTTTTATCGGCGGCATGATCACCTCCAGAGAAGGAAGACATTTGATACTTTCTTTAAATCTGCGAATAAGAGAGCCTCTTCAATCCTATATCCGGACCCTGGTTGCAGTTATATCTTCGATGATGACATCAGCCTTTGCTTGGAGTTCATTATCCTTTATTATTAACGGTTTTAGTCCTTCAATGAAAGTTGGTTTTATACCCATTCAACTAGTGTCGACGGTAATGTTAGTAGGTTATGGGATGATGTCACTTAGATTTGTTTTGGCTCTTCCTAAAAATAGTAAAGGAAGATTTATTGCAGGAACAGGTCTAATTTTTGGAGCCTTTCTGGCTTTAGAGCCAATTGTTAATATCTTACATGCAATTTTTGGAATACTACCCGATTTTATTATAAGCATTCAGCAATTTGGTCAATTTGTAAATGCTGTCATTGCCCTGCCAATTATAATCTGCTTGATAATATCTTCCATATTTGGAGCGCCAATCTTTGTTGTTCTTGGTGGTACCGCATACATGTTGTTTATTAGAGAGATATTGCCCTTAGAAATCATAGCAAATGAAGCTTATTCAATGCTCATCAGCCATTCTATCCCAGCTATCCCCCTTTTTGCAGTCACAGGTTTTATTCTCTCTGAAAGTAAGGCTGGAGAAAGATTACTGAATCTATTTAGATCCTTTTTTTCATGGATTCCAGGAGGTTTAGCTATAGTGGCTATCCTTGTATGCTGCTTTTTTACTACTTTCACAGGCGCTTCCGGAGTAACCATTTTAGCAATGGGCGCTCTGTTATCTTATGTTCTGGCACAGGGGAGATATAACAAAGGATTTAATATCGGACTTCTAACAACATCAGGCAGTATCGGTCTATTATTTCCTCCCAGCCTGCCTATTATAATTTATGGAGTAACTGCCCAGTTAAGTATCAAAAATATGTTCATAGGAGGGATTGTCCCTGGAATCACAATGACGCTTTCACTTATAATTTTCGGGATTATTTATGCCATCAGAAATAATGTTGAACGTGAACCTCTAAGGATAAAAAAATCTCTGCTTGCTGTTAAAGAATCGTTATGGGAAATTTTACTTCCAATTATAATACTCTTAAGTTATTTCGGTGGATTAACAACTCTTGTGGAGAGCGCTGCAATCGCTGTTATCTATTCAATAATTATAGCAGTATTTGTTCATAGAGACATTAAGATAACCGATTTATCTGGTATAATTTTAAAAAGTGTTCCTATTTTAGGCGGTGTTTTAACCATCCTGGCATTGGCAAAAGGACTCTCTTATTATACTATTGATGCGCACATACCGATGCAATTGACCAACTGGATTCAAGATCATATCAGTTCTAAATATCTTTTTCTTTTAATCCTTAATATCGCCCTTCTGATTACAGGATGCTTTATAGACATTTTTTCAGCTATCCTGGTTACGGTTCCGATTATTATTCCATTAGGAAATCTATTCGGCATAAATCCTATTCATCTAGGTATCATCTTCCTTGCCAATTTAGAGTTGGGCTATTTAACCCCACCTGTGGGGCTCAATCTATTCATGGCCTCTTATCGTTTTGATGAGCCGATGAATAAAATCTATAAATATGTACTTCCTTTTTTTCTGATTCAATTAGGAGCTCTGCTGCTAATTACCTATATCCCCTTTTTATCCACAGGATTACTGGAACTTCTTAGCAACTAAGCTCAAGTAGATTTTAGAAGAATAGAAATTGATTAAACATCACCATTTCTCTTTAATCCACACATCACCTTGTTCTACATAAAAAATGTAGGTAGATGTCAGCTTGTTGAGTAGTTTCAATTTTTTAACACATATTACAAATATTTCACTTGACATACTTACAAATAAAGTGTTATAGTCCAAAAATCGCATTTATTACAGACTGACTGGTCAGTCTAATATTAACGCAACTATAATGCAGGAGAATTATATGTCAAAGAATCAACATGATCTTTCAATAGATGAAGGAATTGCTATAATAGGCATAGGATGCAACTTCCCTAAAGCGCCAAATAAGGCACAATATTGGGAAAATCTTATAAATAAAGTTGATTGTATCACTGATGTTCCAGAAGGCAGGTGGGATATCAATATTCACTATGATCCAGACAGGACAGTACCAGACAAAACCTATCAAAAGATAGGCGGATTTGTTGATATTATAGACTCAAAATCGATCACTATGAAGTATAAAATCCCACCCAAAACTGTAGATGCTATGGACAAAACCCAAAAGTATGCAGTCATCGCAACTAGTGATGCATTTGAAGATTCAGGTTATGACACTAAAGAATTCGATAGAGAGAGAACTGCTGTTATTATCGGCAATTCAATGGGTGGCGATCAGGTTGACTTTACAAATTTCAGAGCCTTTTATGGTGATGTTGAAGATTTCTTAATCAAATGTGACAGTTTCTCTAATGTCAATTCAGACCTTCAGAATAAAATAATAAATGAATTCAGGGAATCTGTTATGGGTAGTCTTCCGCCAATAAATGAAGATTCAATGCCTGGTGAACTTTCTAACGTTATTGCAGGCAGGATTGCAAATGTATTCAATCTTAGAGGGCCAAGTTTCTCTGTTGATGCAGCATGCGCGTCTTCAATGGCATCCCTTTCCGAATCTGTAAAAGGCTTAAGAATGAAAGAATTCGATATGGTTATTACAGGCGGATCAGATTTTATGATGAGCCCTGGTCCATATATAAAATTCAGCAAGATTGGAGCGCTTTCTCCTGACGGCAGCAGACCTTTTGATGCTAATGCAAATGGTTTTGTTATGGGAGAAGGTGTTGGAATTTACATCCTAAAAAGGGTAAGCGACGCAAGAAGGGATGGCGATAAGATATATGCTGTAATTAGAAGTATTGGCGCATCAAGCGACGGTAAGGGTAAAGGAATTACAGCTCCCAATCCAAAGGGACAGATGCTTGCAATAAACCGGGCATTCCAGAATGCAGGATATTCGCCTAATACTATTCAAGTTATTGAAGCCCATGGTACTGCCACAACAGTCGGAGATGTTGCAGAGGTGGAATCTTTATGCAATGTTTGGGATCAGGGAAAAAACGTAAAAAACAACTCTATTAGCATCGGTTCAGTAAAATCGATGATCGGGCACCTTAAGTCTGCTGCTGGAGCTGCATCTATAATTAAAATAGCTCTTGGACTAAATGAAAAAACTATCGCGCCCTCAATAAATTATGAAAATCCAAATCCAAATATAGATTTCGGTAATATTCCATTTAAGGTAATTACAGATGCAGAAGAATGGCCAGAAGGAATAGATGGAAATCCGCGTAGAGCGAATGTAAGCTCATTCGGTTTTGGGGGTACAAATTTCCATGTTACAATGGAAGAGGATACAGGAAACAATGGAATGCCTGTTACTGAAAGAAAATATTATACATCAGGATTTGAGGGTAACGCAGCAGATGCGATGAACATTTCCGCTGCAAGCGCTCAACAAACAACTAATGAAATGAAAAAAAATCAACCAACCGCATCAATAGACACAGAGAGATACGCCCTGTCAGAACCTGAGAGATTGAAGCTAGCAGGGGAGGTAGTCATCATTGGAGGACCTTCTTGGGATGATGTTAAAAACAGGATGGATGAGCTTAGGAAACTGATAAATTCGAAAAAGATAAACGGTAATAATGCATATAACATCACTCTAAAAGATATCTCCTCCTCAATGAATACAAAGAGCAACGGAAAGGATTACAGGTTGGGGATATCATCCTTATCAGTAGATGACTTCCTTGAAAAGCTGGATACTGCTGAAAAATCACTCTACGACCATAAGAAGAGGATGATCCTGAAGAATAAGGGAATCTTCTTTGGCGAGGAGTTGATATCAAAAAATACTAATCCCCCGAAGATAGCTTTTCTGTTCCCGGGCCAGGGGGCTCAGTACATCAATATGCTGAAAGACCTGTACCATAAGTACAGCATTGTCAGAGAGACATACGATGAAGCTGATGAAATTATGCAGGGAATAATCGGTAAAAAACTAACTGAGATAATCTTCCTTAGAGACAATGCCAGTGATGAAGAAAAAAAAGATGCGGAGAATCAGCTTAAACAGACTGAGGTTACGCAACCTAGCGTTCTTACCGCAAATGTTGCCATGCACAGACTGCTTATGAGCTTCGGACTGAAACCAGACATCGTTGCCGGCCACAGCCTTGGCGAATACGGTGCGCTTGTTGCATCCGGCGTATTAAGCTTTAAGGATTCTCTTGTTGCGGTTTCAGCAAGAGGAAAGGAGATAGCTAATGTAGATTTTGGAGATGTCGGCAAGATGGCAAGCATCTCTACAGATTATGCAAAGGTTGAGGAAATCCTCAAGGAGATAGATGGATATGCTATTATTGCAAACAAAAACTGCTACTCTCAAACTGTGGTAGCAGGAAGCTCAGAAGCTATCCTGAAGTTAATCGACCTCTGCTCAAACAGGGGAATTACTGCTCAGGAGATCAAGGTCTCTCATGCTTTTCACTCAAAGATTGTAGCGCCTGCATGCGCACCATACAGAAGGGTACTTGAAAACCTAGACATTAAAAGCCCAAATATAGATATACTCGCAAATTTAAATGGAGATTACTATCCTAAAGGAGACGATGCCCCTGCAAAGATTGTTGAAATATTAGAAAAGCATATTGCAAACCCTGTTGAATTTATTAAGCAGATAGAGAGGATGTATAATGACGGTGTCAGAGTATTTATTGAGATCGGACCCAAAAGAACATTAACATCATTTACAATGAATATAATCGGCAAGAAAGAGCATATTGCAATTGCCACAAATCACCCTAAAAGAGGCGGCATCGGTACTTTAAATGATTCACTAGCAGCCATATCTACTTACGGCATAGACATTGATTGGGAAATGAATGGATCCAGAGAAGCTGATCTGAAAAAAATAGATGCAGGAACTAGCTCAGCGCAAGACATTGAGAAAAAACTTGCAGAGAAGGAAGCCATAAAAGATGGAAGCTCTGCATCAACAATAAACAGCATATCAGGAAAAAGCGGCTCCCTCGGAGCTGGTAATTTTTCTGCTGATACTTCTCTTAATATTATAATGAAAGAATATCAAAATAAGCAGGAAGAGATTTTCAAAGAAGCTCTTGAAAATTATTCTCAGAAGAATTCAATGCTTATGGCTGATCAACTCAGCAAGGTAACCGATATACACAGAGAGATAGAAAAATATAACTTTAATCTTGAAAAGATAATGATATCTGGAATATCTGTAGGACTTCCTGGATTACATAATAACGTCTTTTCAGATGACGCATTTGACAGGATCTTAAGCGGTGAGAATATGATAGATTCATTATCAAAGGATGAAATTGGCACAATTGTCAACAAAAATATAACCAGGCTGGTTAAATCCCAAGATGGCGGAGGAGAATTTAAAGCAATTGATAGTGCAGATAAATCAGTAAAACTGGCTGGTCTTATGGGCAGGTTTGATTTTGAGGAAGAATTTGGAATAAACAAGGACTTTTCTGCAAGCCTTGACATTTCCTCAAAACTTGGGATATCTGCGGGGATTGAAGCCCTAAGAGATGCAGGGATTCCATTGGTAAGATTATATAAGGATACATCCACAGGCGGAGTACTGCCCTTAGACTGGGGTTTACCGGAACCTATGGAGGATGAAACAGGAATAATATTTGCATCTGCTTTTCCGGGGATCGATTCAATAGTTAATGAAGTTACCAGATATATTTCGTCAAAATATGCGTCTAAATCGAAGCAAGACCTGACCGATCTGTACACGTCTGTTATCCAAAAAATTGAGGATAAGAATATCCGTGAAGAACTATCTGACTGGTATGCAAGAAACTACTCTTCAATAATGAATGATATTGGAGAAGAGAATCTATATCAATTTAATAGAAAATTCTTATTTAAAATCCATACAATGGGGCATTCTCAGTTGGCTCAATTTATCAGAGCTAAAGGACCTAATTTGCATATTAACACTGCCTGTTCGTCCACAGTTTCAGGAATATCAGTTGCAGAAGACTGGATACGCACTGGCAGAGCCAAAAGAGTAATTGTCGTTGGGGGAGACGCGGCTTCATCTGGCTCGCAACTGGAATGGATATTGAGCGGATTTCTCTCTCTAGGAGCGCTTACTACTGAAGGTGAATATAAAAATGCAGCATTACCCTTTGATAAACGCCGCAACGGAATGATTGTTGGTATGGGTGCAGTTGGAATAATCCTTGAAGCAGAATCAGAAGTAAAGAAAAGGGGTATGGATCCTATTGCAGAACTTGTCGCGACTGAGTGCCGAAATAGCGCCTATCATATTACTAGACTTAATCCATCACATATTTCATCAGTTATGGAAAGACTGATGACTAAAGTCGAAAAAAAGACAGGTATGCATAGAGAAGAGATCGCAAACAAATTGCTCTTCATGTCTCATGAAACATACACTCCTGCAAGAGGCGGCAGCTCATCCGCAGAGGCTGAATCATTAAGAACAACCTTTGGAGATCGATATAAAGATATCATAGTCTCTAATACTAAAGGTTTTACAGGACATGCTATGGGTGCTGGCATAGAAGATGCAGTTGTAGTAAAAGCAATTCAAACCCAAAAGATTCCTCCAATAGCCAACTATAAAGAACATGATCCTGATCTTGGAGAGCTTAATCTCAGTAAAGGTGATGTTTATAAAAACATCGATTACGGTTTAAGACTTGCTGCAGGTTTTGGATCGCAAATCGGTATGAGTTTCATCAAGATTGTAAGCAGAGATGAAGAGAGAATAATAGAAAGGGATGTATATAACAACTGGTTATGCGATATGTCCGGAGTTGAAAACGCAGAGCTCGAGGTTGTAAACAGGACACTAAGGATAAAGGATGATGGCAGTGTTATTAAGAAAAGAAAACAGGAACGCGAAGAGAAAAAAGAACAGACTGCGCCTGAAACAGATGTAATTGATGCTGTCATAGAGAAAAAAATTGACGCGCCGGCTCAAGTAGACATCCCTGCAGCAGCTCCGGCAAAGGAAGAAGCACATATTGTATCAGCTCCTCAGAAAGATATAATAAAGAATAAGATGCTCGAGATCGTTGCAGAAAAAACCGGATATCCGGAAGACCTGATTGAGTTCGATCTGGATATGGAATCTGATCTCGGCATCGATACTGTAAAGCAGGCAGAGGTATTCGGGCTTATACGTGAAGCCTTTGATATACCCCAGGAAGAGGGTATAAAGATAAAGGACTTCCCTACCCTAAATCATGTAGTACAGTTTGTAAAGGATAAAGCACCAAATATAATCGCAGATGAACCTACTGTAACAGCAGCTCCAGCAAAAGAAGAAGCACATGTTGCATCAGCTCCTCAGGATGATGTCATAAAGAATAAAATGCTCGAGATCGTTGCAGAAAAAACTGGATATCCGGAAGACCTGATTGAGTTCGATCTGGATATGGAATCTGATCTCGGTATAGATACTGTAAAGCAGGCAGAGGTGTTCGGGCTTATACGTGAAGCCTTTGATATACCCCAGGAAGAGGGTATAAAGATAAAGGACTTCCCTACCCTAAATCATGTAGTACAGTTTGTAAAGGATAAAGCACCAAATATAATCGCAG
>JAXHTB010000036.1:14321-16508 GCA_034190185.1 Spirochaetota bacterium
GATATCCGGAAGACCTGATTGAGTTCGATCTGGATATGGAATCTGATCTCGGTATAGATACTGTAAAGCAGGCAGAGGTGTTCGGGCTTATACGTGAAGCCTTTGATATACCCCAGGAAGAAGGCATAAAGATAAAGGACTTCCCAACGCTTAATCATGTAGTACAGTTTGTTAAGGATAAAGCGCCACTCTCTAGATATGAAAAGCCTGCTGTAACACATTCAGAAGCAGATGAAACTAAGGTTAAACCAGAAGCAGCAATAGAAAGCTCAATCAGAAGAATGACTGTGCAGATGATTGAAGAGCCTATTGACACCAGGGGAGAACAAAGGTTCAATCTTCAAGGATACAACATTTTAATAACAGATGACGGAAGAGGCGCTGCAGAGAACCTTGGTAAAAAATTTACAAACAGCAAAGCTAATGTTAGGATAATAGATTTATCAAAATTTGGAAATGAGGAGAGTCTTAGCTCCGAGATCGAAAGATTAAAGAAAGAAGGCAAGATCAATGGAATAGTACATCTGGCTTCTCTTGAAGACTCAAAGAATATTGATGATATAAGCTTTGAAGAATGGAGGGAAAGAACATTCAGAAGGATAAAATCGCTTTTTATAATTGCTAAAGCATTTAATAACGATTTAGCAGAGAATGCAGAATCTGGAAATGCCTTTCTTGTGTCAGCAACCCAGATGGGTGGATATCAGGGATTTGAGAATTTCTCAGCACCTGATCCAACTGGAGGTGGTGTTGTCGGTATTACCAAAAGCCTGAATAAAGAGCTTGAGAAGGTGCTTGTCAAATCGATAGACTTTTCCATCAACTTAAAACCTTCGACTATATCAAGATCTATATATAATGAGATTCAGCATGGAGGCAATAGAGTTGAATTAGGCTATTCAGGAACTAAACGAATGGTTCCCTTGATCAGCGAAAAGAGTATAGATATTAATACAGAACCGAAAATCTCCTTTGGAAATGATTCTGTCTTTATCATCACCGGTGGTGGATACGGGATCACTAGCGAAATAGCAAAGGAAGTTGCAGAGAAATTCAAATCCACGATTGTCATTATATCCAGGACTGGACTACCCTCAAATATCGAGGAGATAGCCTCTCTTGATGACTCAGGTTTAAAGGACCTGAAAAACCGGATAACTGATGAGCTTAAATCCTCAAACGAAAGAGTTACTCCTGTTATGATAGAGAAGGAGTATGGGAAATATACTACTGCTATTGAAAAATATAGAAATGTTAAAGAGATGAAAGAACTCGGGGCTAAGTCAGTTGAATATTTTGAGTGCGATGTTTCCAACTATCAACTTATGTCAGAAACGATAAATCGCATTAGAGACAGATTCGGAAGAATTGATGCTATTATCCATGGCGCTGGACTTGAACAGAGCAAGCTTCTTGAAGATAAAAACTTTGAAGATTTCTGTCGTGTCTTTGATGTAAAAGCAGACGGATGTTTTAATCTTATAGAGCTTACAAAAAATGACAATGTAAGGGCGCTTATGACATTTTCCTCAATAGCAGGAAGGTTTGGCAATATAGGACAGACTGACTATTCTGCAGCCAACGATCTTATGAGCAAATATGTACAACATGTGACCAAAAGATTCAATGGACAGATGAAGGCTGTATCTATTGATTGGACAGGATGGCAGGATGTGGGTATGGCAACACGCGGAAGCCTGTTGAAGATATTCGAAGAAACTGGTATAGAGCTTATCTCATTGGATGAAGGTGTTCAAAGAGTCAGGGAAGAGCTTCTTTATGGTTCTGACAGAGAAGTTATAATAGCTGGATCACTTGGAGATATTGACAGCGATGGTTTATTATCAGAAAAATCTGGAGATATTCTACTCCTTGAAAGTCTTATGAATTCGAAAAAGGAAGTATACCCTCTAATAGATGAGATACTTGAATTTAAACCTGCACAAAAAATTGTAGTGAAAAAGAGACTTGATATTGAAAAAGATATATATCTTAAGGATCATGCTATTGAGAACGTCCCATATATGCCTGCTGTTATGGGCATTGAGGCCTTTGCAGAAGCTTCAATGAAAATGGCGGAATCATCCTGAATGACAGAAATAAGCTAAGACCTGTTGTATGCGCAAGGGATGGCAATAGATATTATGCATCTTCTGAGGAGTGCAGCATAAGACTGCTTAGCCCAGA
>JAXHTB010000360.1:0-4045 GCA_034190185.1 Spirochaetota bacterium
CTTGGACTTGATTTCAACGCTTATATGCAAATATCAAAATCAAACTCCATAGGTTTTAATTTTGTATCAGTTGCCTATAGTTAAAATAATAGGAGATATTAATTAAAAAAAGGGAGGTGATAAAATATAATCAACTTTTTCACTATATTGTACTATTTTTTTAAATTTATTATTAAATGGAGAGAGAAAAATGAAGTTACAAATAAGGTTAATATTTATAGTTATTCTGTTTTTCATTAGTATTGGATGTGCGACAACTCGGCAGTATGTTCCATTCCCTGATCAGAGTAAAAAAATTGAAAATCCAGATCTTGGGCGTGTCTATCTATTTCGTCCATCAGTCTTTGGTTTTGCTATCCCCATGCAAATATATGATAGCAACAAGGTCATTGGGGATACAGGCCCCAAAGGTTATCTATGCTGGGAGCGGGAACCTGGTAAAACAAAGATTGCAGGCCTTGCTGAAAATAAAAGCGAGCTTCCACTGGAAGTAAATAGGGGAAAGGTTTACTATATATTTCAGCATATGAGAATTGGATGGTTTAGGGCGCGTAATAAACTTGAACTTGTTGATGAGATTGTTGCTCGTGAATATTTACAGGATTGTAAAGCGCCTGAAGTAATAGGAAAAGATAAATGATAGGATTTTTTATCAATAATGTATTGTTAAAATGTTCTATATCAAGGATAAACATATGATGAAGAAGGTTCATTCAATCAATTTAATAGTATCATTGGTTGTAGCTATCCTTGTGCTTAAAGGAGATGCAATAGCCAAAGAATGGTTATTTCCATTAGCTCTTAGCTATGTCCATGGATTTTCGGATGTTGTTGATCTGTACGAGGAAAATTTGGAAGCAGAAGGATTAATTGTATATGATATTTCTTCTTTACCTGTTGGGGTATCCTTTCATCCATTTATACAATTTGATAATGGATTAAGAGCTGGTACTGGGATCGGTCCAATAATGGTTATTCTTAGTGATTACGCTTCTCACTTTGAGTTGCCAATAAATCTGAATGCAGGATACACCTTTAATATATTAACTAATTTATCGCTATATGCTCGTACAGGAATCATGTATCACATCGTTTCTGGAGAGTATGTTAAGAAAAGCAATCCCGGCATCTTCGGGGCTGTCGGGATGATGCATAAATTCTGGGATTTCGGTGCAGAGATAGGTTATGATGCATCTGAGGTGAAGTTTAGAAAAATAGACTTCTATGGAAATGATACAGAAAGTATAAAGCCAATTGGTTTGATGATTAGCCTATTCTGGTTTTTCTAATTATATTTATTCCACTCTATGTACGAAATTTTCAGATATTTATTATAAATAACAATAATGCTTTCAAAAAAAGTGCACTTCTTTTAAAGAAAGTGTTAAAAAATATTTAGTAAATAATAGATTAAAAAATAATGGACAACACTCAAGATTTGTAACATCCTCATAAGATAACAGGTTTATTTTATGAGGATAAAAAATATTATAACAGGTGGAATAAAAGAGGGAACCTTGATTGGAGGTGTTTTATGTATTGTAGTAATTGCAGTAAAGAGATTTCAGAAAACCAAATTTATAGGTGTGAAGGTAAGCAAATATGTGAAGACTGCGCTATAAATGCGGGTCTATTTCCACTTGGGCATACTGGATTACGCAGGGACAAGATTTCAGAAAAAGGACGATATCTTACTACTATAAAGCCTGATGAAATTTAATGCTTTTATCGTTAAGGGTAATTTCATGAAATTCCATTATAATCTTCCTAATAGATAGGGTATGTCAAATTGAGATACATGTTTGATTTGCCTATGAAAGCATCATGAAGATTTATGTAATTGAAGGTTACAAGTGTTGTTCTATTAAAAAAGAGTGTAATTGTTATATCATTGTGATTGAGATATTTGAATAACAGTATACTGTCCATATGCATTTTAATATACTGTTATTCTATCTAAAAAGATATTACCAGTTATTGATCATATCAGAAATACTAGTAATTTCTTCTAAATTTTTTATTTCCTTTTTTATTTTTTCTCTTTTTTCTTCATTAAATACACTGGACGTCAGTGTGTTAAATTTAATATCCATCTCTTCTTCTGTTAAAGGATTAAAGCTGAATCCCTTACAGGTTGATGTGATCTCATATTCTTTGCCGTTGTTTAATTTTATTTTTACAGGCGAGTCGAATCTTGCCTCTTCAATAAAGGCTTTATCCAGGTTTCTATCTCTTTCAATTTTTACTCTATCTGTCAGTTGAAGTATTTGTGGGTCTGTCAGCTTTTTGTCAGAAAGTTGTTCTTTTGGATTCATAAGATGTCCATCGGTCAATACTGTGGCAAGCACAAATGGCAAGCTCCATTGAGAAATTGTTAGGTTTTTCGGTTTTATCTTTACCTCTCTTGGCACACCCAGAAAGAGGGCAAAGTGTGGAAGATAAGCGGTTACTTCTTCTACGTCATCAGCATTAAAGTTGTGTTCATTCATAAGTTTTATTATGCCATCTGAATATCCCTGATTATAATGGCAGCATCCATAAAATTTAAAAGCCATATCCTTTATATTCCATATTTCTCCAAGACCGTCGATCAGATCATCTTTAAATGTCATATCTCCTGCCAGCGCATTTATAACGCCGAATCTTCCCTTGTTATCCCATTGCCCCTCAAATACAGCATGTGGCCCCACATAACCATTCTTTGCCATAATCGCGTTTAAGATGCCGTTGTGTGCAGCTCTTGCTGAGTTCCAGCGGTATGTCCAGTTGCCGTCAACAAGGTAGTCGATAGTTGCAGCTCCCATTGAACCACCAGCCAAACCAATGGCATTAGTCATCTGCTCTTTATCAAGTTTTAACAGTTTGCCCGCAGCGCTTACAGCGCCAAAAGGAGGGAATATCGAGTTTGCCTCAAATCCCCTTGCTGCGGTAAAGCTCTGTGGCCTTTTATTCATTGATGCTGCAACCCTTGTGATGATCTCATAACCAGCCACTACTGAGGTAATTAGATCTTTCCCTGTTGAATTTTCTCTTTCTGCGACAGCCAGTGCTGAGGCTATCAGGCTGCAGCTTGGGTGCAGTTCAACTTTCGGATATGTGTCACTAAGATCATAACTAAGCGCCATCATTGAGTTCATCATAGCTGCATTAGCGCATGAGGTTCTATCTTTGTGTACGAGTATAGTTGATTCTTCGTTTCCGCCGGTTTCCCTAACTGTATTTAGTAGGGAATTACTCCATGGTGACTCAGCCCCGTATATTGTTATAGAAACCCAGTCATAAATGCATTCTTTTGTCTTTTTTACGACATCTTTAGGGATGTTATCATAATTTAAATTTACTAGCCATTCGGCCATTTTTTCAGCATAGAACATATTTTTTCCTCCTTCTCCTTTAGACTATATTTGTGATTTATAATTTCTTTACATTATCGTATATATATTAGTATTTTTATACTGATGAAAATATCTCTATTAATAATTATTAAAAATCTATAATAAATAGGATGCTCAAAAGGCTTGTTATGTATAACAAAGAATAAAGTTTACATTGATAGTATAAAAGTCAAGATAAAAGCGTAAGAATTAAAATAATAGTAGTCATTTCTTAATTGATGAGTATGGAATAGGGTTTAATCTTTAACATTTCAACTATTATGCCAATAAGTTAAAAGTAATTAGTAATTTTTTTTGCTCAAAAGCAAACAAGTGACTATACTATTAAATTCTATTAGAAGAATGTGGAACTAAGGAAGTAATTATTTTAATATGTGGATTATATGAAAGTGATAGGAAAACATCGAGATTTACTATGAAATATTTGACAAGATTTGTTTTATAAGTTTTTTTGGTAAAATATAATAGAATTCTATATCCCTATAAACTTATTAAGCAGAATTAAATATATATCAGATTTGAGAATATAAAAAAATATTATCAATTCTGCATAATACTATATTTTGTGTTTGAATTGATTCAATTTTGATAAAGACATGGAGGATTTTTAAATGATTCATTTTACCGAAGAACAGAACATGATACAATCG
>JAXHTB010000361.1:0-4023 GCA_034190185.1 Spirochaetota bacterium
ATTTTTAAAAATACAGGTTATAAGCAAATTGAAGGATTTGGGTTTTAAGTTTATTACTCTCGATATTGAAGGATTTAGATCAGGAAGTATGAATCTGTTAATATGAGAAATACATTTACAATATAATAGCATTTTATAAAATTTAATATTACAATATAGTGATACTAATATTGCACTAAATTAATAATTGTATCAATTAAGTAAATTTATTAAGATGCTTGATAATATTAATCAATATGAATATATAGTGAGAAATAGGATGATGTATAAATATATTTCGATAGTATTTCTACTGGTAATTAGTATTAATTGCAATAGTATAGATAAACCTCCTGTTAAGACTGCTGTTAGTCCTTCCCAAATCCCCAAAAAAAAGGTGTCTGTTAAGAAATCAAAAAATGTTTCCAGGAAGGTGAAGCATATAGAAGGGAGTGTTAATATTCTCTTCTGTGGCGATGTTATGCTGGATTGGGGTATTAGGGATATTTTTGAGACTAAGGGGTATCGATATCCACTAAGAGAACTTAAGGATTTTCTTTCTCAATTTGATTATCGTTTCTGTAATCTTGAATCTCCGATTTCAGATAAGGGCAAACCGCATTTAACTAAAAAATATATATTTCGCGCAAAACCTGAAGAAGTAAAGATTCTTAAATATGGAGATTTTAATGGAGTAAGTCTTGCAAACAATCATTCAAATGACTTTGGAAAGGAAGCGCTTTTGGATACCTTGGATATCTTAATCAAGAATAATATTAGTTATGCAGGCGCTGGTTCGGATATCTGTTCTGCGCGTCTTCCTCTCTCACTTGAGATAGAAGGCATTAATATAGCCCTTTTTGCTTATTCTGATATTGCATATAAAGAATCTTATGCTACAGATATTTCTTCTGGAATAGCTAAGGCAGACTTAGATAGTATAATTGAGGATATTCAACAATTTAAAAGTATTTATCATTTTATAATAATTTCAATCCATTGGGGAGAGGAGTATTCAGATTATCCAACAGAGCAGCAGATAGAGATGGCTCATAAAATAATCGATAGCGGGGCAGATGTAATTATTGGTCATCATCCGCATGTATATCAGGGGATTGAGATATATAAAGGCAAGCCTGTAATTTATTCACTTGGCAATTTTATTTTTGGCTCAATAAATGAGGACATCAGACATAATATAGTTGTTGGAATAAGATTTCTTAAAGAAGGTATACATTCATTGAATATTTATGCAATAAATGGAAACAAGGATACACGAAAACCTTTTCACCATACCCTTTTGGAGGGTAAAGAAGCGGTAGATTCTCTTATTCATCTATTAAAATTATCAGAGACTTTAGGGAGCGCTTTCTCGCAAAGGGCCTATATTAAAGATTCAGTTCTTTATTACAGTTTTTCTACAGAAATGCTAACCGGAATTAACACTGAATAATTACATTATATATTATTCAGCAAGGTTCTCTGATCTTACTTTCATTCTGGAAGAGTGTATAATTTCCATATATTCCTTATTGTTAAGATTAAGTCGGTTCATTGTCTCATCTAGAGGAATACTGTCTCTATCAAATCCTTTTTCCTTGTTCACAAAGTCAGTCAATTTGTCGTATTCCGTTTTTCGGAATTTATGAAGTTCTTCAAGCATTTCTTCATCGCTTCTATTTTCGATGTCAATTTTTACAACTTCCTGAAGGTATTCGATATAATAGTCTTTACGGTCTTGAAATTCGTGAATAAATACAGGTGCCATAGCACGTAGTGGTATTTTATCATGCTCACGCGTACCATAGCCCTGACGCAGATTTATCAGTTTATGCAGAATATAGCACCGCTCAGACTCTAAAAGCAGATCTTCAATATTCTTTTCAGAGCCAAGAGTTGCGTTTACAAGTTCAAGATAGCATTCCTCAATAGTTGGAAGATTTTTTGCAGGTTCACTTGTTTCCTTAGCTTTGGGGTGCCTCACGTCTATCCAGGGAAGTTTGCATAACCCAACAATGTTAAACCAGGTTCTAAAAAGAGGAAACCATTTTAAAGCTTTTGCCTTCTGTTCGAAGGTTGGCAATTCATTGTTTAGCTGATCTATGCCGATAAGCCATGCTTCATCATGTTGCGGACCTTTTAGTGCAAATCCATACCCCCCCTGTTGAGCAAGGGATTCCTTTGTTATGTACATTGAAAATTCAAGGCCTTTACATTCCATAGCAAAAAGATCTAGTTCCTGTAGAATATCATCTACAGAATGTCCATTTCTTGAAGCTGAGCGCTCAGCTATCCATTTTTTTATATGACGAATTCCTTTTGCCGTTTCTTTAAGGAAACCCTCTTCACCAGCAGCCATGCGATGCAGAATATCCATAACTGTTTCAGGATTGTTCCACTTAAGTTTTAGTCCATCAGTGTCTTCTTCAGTAAGAATTCCTCTTTCAAATGCTTCTGTTAAGAAAGCAATTATAACTCCAGCGCTTATTGTATCCATTGCATATTCATCACAGTACCAGGCATACTCAAGCATCCAATCGATATCGAATATGCCAAGGTTTGTAACTGCTGCTGCAGACTCGTATTCTGGACCATCCACTGCGATTATTTTACCTGCAAGTGGGCCTGTTTTTAGTGTGTGCTTCTCGCATCCCTTTGTGCATGAAAGGGTGCATCCTGCAAAGCAACCATCTGGGTGTTTTTGATCAAATATCTTTTCTTCGAATATTGAACCTGATATTTTTTCCCCTCGTTCATCTGTTCCAAACTGGTAATTGTTAACTGGCAAAAGGTGATGTTCGTTCATCATATCAATCAGGCTGGTTGTGCCTTGTCTAGCAAGCCGCATAGCATTGGGATCTACTTCGCGAATAACTTTTCGGAGTTTATTCCCAGCTTCCCGCATACGTTTGCGGTTAGCTGGATCATTGGAATGTCCTTTTGAAATGTCATATTTTACTACAATGCCCCATAAGCCTTTTTCGCGCATTACGGTTCCCATTCCACCACGGCCAGCCTGCTTTGCACGGCAGCGCTTTCGCTTATTATCATAATATACACTGTTTACACATCCAAAATATGTATTTTCCCCTCCCAAGCCTGCATTAATAAAAGCAATACTGGAGGGTTTTTCACTGCACCATTTTTTTACAAGATTTTCGACTTCGAAGAGTGAATTTTCAGTTTCAGGAGCATCCTGAATATTGACACTGCCTTTATCTCCATCTATAAATATTATTACATCATTTTTAGATTTCCCGGTTACTGTAATAGCATCGAATCCAGAGAGCTTTACAAGGGGGAAAAAATATCCACCTACATTTGAATCGCAAAATGTGTTTGTAAGAGGAGAAATCGATCCTATTATAAATTTACCGGTTCCGACAAATCCGGTTTCACCACAAAAAGGACCGCCTGCAAGGGCTAATACATTTTCAGGGCTGTTGAATAGTGTGGAAGCATTAGTTCCGTCAAAAACATATTTTAAACAGTAACCTCTTCCTCCAATGAACTGAGTACGTATCTGATCCGGTATTTTCTTAACAGTTAGGGTTTTGTTAGAAAGATTTATTTCTAATAATTGATTAGTATATCCATTTTTTAATTCAGATTTGGTATAATCTATAGATTCAAATATCATAATCTTATTTCCTTAAATTAAGTTGGATTATATTAGATTTTATTACTTTTACTATTTGATTTCATTTTATCTATTATTTAATCTATCAATTCTCTTATCCTTTACAGCAGGGAAGGGGATGATAATTCCTTTGCATATTTGGAAGAGGTGATTGCTTCGATAATAATACATCTTAAATCAGTAAATGATTTCATCATCGAAAAATTGTTTATGGGAAATGTCAAGTTATTATCGAAAAAATATATTTATTGTTATGGATTTGTTGCTTTTTAAGATATATTTTTGGCTGTTTTTTCTTGACATCAAAATTGTTTCATAATAGTTTGGTAATCTAAATATAAATCTGGAATATTCTGGATAATTGAAAAAAAGGCAGGATCGGGCACGGATGTATTCTGCCATCA
>JAXHTB010000362.1:0-3987 GCA_034190185.1 Spirochaetota bacterium
GTTCCATTTCTCGTCTGTATTGCTCGAGTTCAGCCTCCATCTCTTCAATAGACGGCCCCTGGAAGACGTCTATGGGCTTGCCATCCTCATCTATCTCAAATTCTTTATATTCTTCATCAGAAGTAATATTCCTTTGATACATTTCCGGCAGTTCTATCTGCTTATTGATTTGAGAATATTCAACTTCTGTTGGTTTAAATACTAATTTAGACAACTAACTCCTCCTCGCCGGCTCTTGCAACTATAATATCTCCAGCATCTTCAAGTTTTCTGATGATGTTTACGATCTTCTGTTGAGCTTCTTCAACATCCCTAAGTCTGATAGGCCCCATAAAATCCATATCCTCCCGTAAGAGAGCTGCCGCTCTTTTAGACATGTTTCTAAAAATCTTCTCCTGTACTTCTGTGTCTACTCCCTTTAAGGCCTTTGCCAGATCCTGAGTGTCAACTTCTCTAAGGACCTTCTGTATTGATCTGTCATCCAGAAGAACGATATCTTCAAATATGAACATTCTTTTCTTGATCTCTTCAGCAAGCTCAGGATCTTCTTCTTCTAATGCTTCAATAATTATTTTCTCTGTTCCGCGGTCTACCTGATTAAGCACCTCAACTATTGCATCAATACCGCCAGCAGATGTGTAATCCTCGCTTGCCAGGGTGGAAAGTTTTCTTTCAAGCACTCTCTCAACCTCACGTAGCACATCTGGAGAGGTTCTGTCCATAATAGCTATTCTTCTGGCAACATCAGCCTGAATTTGATGGTTAAGACCTGACATGATCAATGCTGCTTTGTTAGGATCAAGATAGGCCAGAATAAGGGCTATTGTTTGAGGATGCTCCCCTTGTATAAAGTTCAGCAGATGACTGGGGTCTGTTCTCCGTATAAAATCGAAAGGCCTTACCTGTAATGAAGATGTTAGCCTGTTTACAATGTCTATAGCCTTTTGTGTTCCAAGAGCTCTCTCAAGAACCTCTCTGGCATAGTCAATCCCCCCGCTTGCGATGAATTCCTGAGCCATCATCATCTCCTGGAATTCCATCAGCACCTTATCCTTATCTTCAGAGTCAACCTTGTCTAACCGTGCAATCTCGAAGGTTAACTGCTCGATCTCATCTTCACGAAGATGTTTAAAAATTTCAGAGGAGACATCTGAACCAAGAGAAACCAGGAAAACTGCCGCCTTTTGTCTGCCTGAAAGTTGTGATTTTTTTGACTGAAGCATATACTTAACCCCGACAATCAACTAGTTCATTGTCATTTTTATACGCTTTTTTATGTTACATAAGTTAAGCGCTTTCGGAGGTAAAAGAATAATGGACTTATGAATCCTTTGATCCTTCAAAAACACTTAATATGTATATCGTTCTATATATAATATAAATTCAAATATCGATATGTCAAAACAAAAATCGTTTATTCTAATTAGAAGAAATAAAGCGCTGTCTATTTAATCTAACAGAAGCTCATCGCTGGTATAGATATTGCATTATTCTTCAGCTAGCCATGTTTTTAACAATCTTGCAACGTCATCAGGACGTTCTCTAGCCAGATTGATCGCATTTTCCTGTAGTTCAAGTCGTGCTTTCTCTTCAAGTGAGAGTTCAATGTCAACTCCCTCTTCTTCGGCTGATCTTAAGGCAGCTTCGCGCATTCTCTGCTGTTCAAGTGCTATCTGCTCTTCTCTTGCTCTGCGCCGTCTTGCAAGCTCCCTGCTTATTGCTCTGTATAACACTATTCCCAAGAACAGGGCAAATACACCGATAAGAGCTGCTAAAAGTATCTTTCTTAGGCGCTCTTTCCTTATGAATTCATCTCTCATCCGCTGCCACTGTTTTGTTCTATCAAACAAAATATTTTCGACAGCTACCTGATCTCCTCTCGCCTCATTATAATTTATTGCCTTCTTTACAATATTTTCGGCTTGTTTTAGCTCCTCTTTAGAAAGAGTTTGCTGCACAGCATTTTTGGTAGGATCGTAATCGTAGGACCCGTCAGGCTTTTTAGGCAGATCCTGTAGCCCATCGATTGCTATCGCCACAGATATAGAGTCTATATCAAAGGGATCTCTCTTTATCTTTCTTAATGTCTTATTAACAGAATAATTCCTTACATTTTCCTGTTTGTCATACTTAGAATATTGATCGTCGCTTGCTTTATATCCTGGTGGTTTATTCCCTTCAGTGCCTGCAGGGCCCTCTGGATTCCATCCATGACCTTGAAAATGTTCTTTGGTGCTTTTTTCGGATATAACAAAGGAGTCCTGAACCTTTCTTTCAGAATAAGGGGTTGTTGGATTGTCAGGTTCCTTCTCAATTGGTGTATACTCCTCATTTTCTTCTGATATCTTATCCCAATTGAATTCCATATTCAATCTAACCACCTGGATCCTATCAAGTGAATATATCCTTTCAAGTCCCTTTTTAATATCTCTTAAAAGCTGAACCCGTGCCTTTTCTTCAATTTTTCTTCTATATTCAAGTATAGTAAATTCAGCTTTTGCTTCATCAATATCATCATCAAAATCTGAGATTATCTTACCATACTCATCTGTTATTGTTACATTTTCAGGTTTTAGTTTACCGCCAACAGCTCTGGAAACAAGATACATTATACCTTTAATCTCTTTTTTCTTTATTTTTTCATATCCCGGAGCTAAATAAATAGAAACAGCAGCAGTATAGGGATTATCCTTTTCAACAAAGAGTTCATCTTTGGTAATTGCTATCTCAACATCTGCCTTTTCAATATTAGTTAATGACTCAATATGCCTTTTTACTTCATCTCTCAGAGCCCGCATATATTTGACATCTAATTCTCTGTCCGTCTCTGTCCATCTAGATACATCAAAGAGCTTCCAACCCGGGATTCCTTTAGGTATCATATCTTCCTGAGCAAGGCGGGTCATAATAATCTCCCGTTGTTCAGGTCTTACAAAGATTGAAGTAGTTCCAGAAGTTGTAAAGTAGAAGCCAAGTTCATCAAGTTTTTTGGTTACCTGGCCAAAATCCTGAGATGAAAGATCAGCAAAGAGAACAACATTTGGCCTGCCACTGGATACTGAGAAGAGAGTAATGAAGGAAATCAATATAATACCAAGAACAACGCCAATTATTATCTTTTTGGTATTGTCAAGGTTTTTATAAACCTCTTTTATCTGATTAAAAAGTTTTTTAAAAAATTCTCCCATAACTTCCCTCCCATAAGTTATAAAAGCCCAATATTATATATACTTCTGCATATCTGCGTATTATATGCTGAAAAAATGGAAAATTTGAAAAACGACTTTTGCTGTAGCCCAAAGCAATGTTATAATTTTCCAATATACATTTATTGTTCATTATAAAGAGATAAGGGCATAAAGCAGATTAGTATAATCTTAACTTCCTAACTGTTTAATATGTCCTGTTATGTCACATTAAGAAGTATGTTATTTCCAAAATTTTGAAAAAATTCAGCCTATAGTGACATAATACACAAATCATATAATAAAAAAAATGTAAACGAAAAAAATTTTTTTTATCAAAAAATTTGTAACTGCTTAATAAGTGTATATATATAGTTATTTGTGCGTATAATATTTATAAAACACCTATAATTTGTTATAATTATTAATAAATCTATTGCCCTATAGTACTAGAATATTATCAAAATTATCGTAGGTTTATTAGCTCCCTATAAGCCTTAACTGCCTCATCCCGCACTGATTTTGTAAATGTTAAAGCTATTTCAGCTTTCTGTGCTGCAATCATTACATTGTGTATATCAACTGATTCAGGGTTATAGATCATTTTTTGTGCAAGATCATCCGCATTTTGCTGTAATTTATTTACTTTAGAAACTGCCTTTGTTAATGCTTCAGCAAAAGACGTTGAAATATCATCGTTGATTGGTTTCTTTCTTTCTTCACTAAAATGCAAGGGATTTGTTGTTTTTAAATTGACTATATGTCCTAAAGTCCCGCTTTCAGGAAAAATCCTCATAATTAT
>JAXHTB010000363.1:0-3961 GCA_034190185.1 Spirochaetota bacterium
ACTAGGATCAGTAGATGATGATTCCGTTATCACTGAAAAAGCAACTGATATCCGGCACTCTGGAATATGCGATACATCATGTTGAAGTACTTAGCGGAACTTCTATATGTGAATAATTCAGCCTTTTAACAGGGAACAATACCATGACAGGCAAATCTTCTTGCAGAATGAGTTATTCGACAGGTTCGTTATACCTGAAAAAATGTATGAGACTATGAAGTAGGCATGTGATTGGAAGATCCTGTTGTTTATACAAGGCCAATTTTATGGATAAAAACAAAAATATTAAGGAAAATGAGAAGATTTATCTTAACCTGCTTCAACAATTGAGCAGGGAGGACTTAGATAAAAAAGCAGCTGTTAAAGATTTGCCGGTCCAATCGGATGGGAAAATTTTGATAGAATCATTTGCCAGAAGTTACTTGGTTTGTCATGAGGGCGTAACTGCTTTTGACGCAGGACCGGTATCATTTCAACAAAAATTTGCTGTGGTTAGCTATCTTTTATCTGATGAGGCAGGAGAACCTGCTTTTGACTTTGTGCCCTTTGGGCACCTTGGCGGTTATAATATCGGTAGAGACCAGCACGTTACCAAAAGCCTTAAGCAACCAATTCTAAAGAAATTTAGTGATAATTATGAACTCTTTACCAAAGCAGCCTTGAAGATTGGTGGCATACAAAAAGAAAACGATAATTCTGGCAAACATATATGGTTGTTTTATGCTTTTCCTAAACTTCCCATACGCCTCACTTTCTATGAACGTGACGAAGAGTTTTCTGCTGACGTCCAAGTCTTGTTTGATAATAAGGCACTGGATTTTTTAGGACTCACATGTCTTGGGTTTTTGCCAGATTATTTCAAAAACACCTTACTTGATGCATCCTCAGAATTTTAGCCATATAGGTTGAGGTTCCATGAGGATTTTGTGCAATGCAAAGTGGCAATACAAAAAAATCAATAGACCTATCAAGACCAATCCGGCCTACACAAAACATAGTGCGTTTGATTGGCGTTGTTATGCGAAGAGGTGGCTTGTTGTGAGTATAAAGGTAAAACGCAAACTCCATATAGGGGATGAAGTATATTATTGGGTTGCGGATCAAAACAAGCTGGAATTATATCCCTATAAAGAAATGCATATACGGGTCCATAAAGACAATGATACAAAATCTATTTTGTATATTGATGCAAATGCTTGGCATTTTGAAATATCCCCTCAAAATATTAAGGAAGCAATAAAGTTTGCTTTATCGAACGGATGGGATCCTAAAGTAGCGGGCAAGAGCTTGTATATTGCTATGAACGAAAAAGGGTTCTATGTTTTGCCTAAAGGCATAGTGCATGAACTTGAGACTTACTAATAGGCAGTATTAACTATATTTCGTATATCAAAAAACTGCAGCGGGACAGTGAAAGCCGGGGAAGTTCTGTTGGGCCTTCGGTGATCAAAATTTAGTAGTTATAAAATTTCCATAAGCACTCTGGCTGCCCCTGAGATTTGGTGTTAAGCTTTAACTGAAAAGAGAAAAAATTATTATGTATTATGAATGTAGATTTAAAATATTTTTCAGGAACAGGCAACTCCTATAAAATTTTAGATACGTGTAAAGAAGTTTTTCTTCAAAACTGCTGCAAAGGCATATTTTCTTCTATTACAGCTAAATCTAATATTAACAAAGAAGCCGATTTAATTGGATTCTGTTTTCCAGTTTATGCGTTTGGAATTCCGCGAATATGCTGGAAGTATCTATTCAGTTTGCCTAAATCTAAAAATCCAATAAATACTTTTTTGTTGATTAAAGCAGGTGATTCAGATGAATCAGGTTTTTCTGTTAAGAAAAGGACTTAATGTAACTTATAGTGATGTTATTCAAATGCCTATAAATTGGATATTTTCAATGAATCCGCTATCAAAGGAGGGAGGCTCAAATGAAATTCAATAAAACCAAGACTACTATTGCTAACTTGCTTGGCCTGGTTGTTCTAATCTTTCTATTTGTCCAGACAACACCAGTTCAGGCAGATCCGGCCATCACCGGTACAAATTCAACCAGTGTTCAGCATAAGCAGACCTTGACTGTCACAGGAAGTGATTTTGGGACAAAGGATCCGGCAGCTCCTTTGATGTGGGACGATTGTGAAGAAGAGATAGTTGATACTGCTCCTGATTCAATAGCAAATTCATATTCACAAGTTGGGTATATTTATACAGAACCAGACCCTGCGGATGTAGGGGATGCTTGGGAAATAAGATATCGTGAAATTCCTTATACTCCTGTTACTGATGCAATTGGTCCTCCTCATTCTCATAGCATGAAATATTTATCTGGAGGTCATGAAGATACAGGGGATTTTTCTGATGGAGTAGGAGTATCTCTTACAGTAGCTACGCCATCTTCTTTCGAAAATAGGTGGTATACACATTTTTATTATAGACTTAATGATGATTGGCCTTCATGTGGGAGCGGGAGCAATCATAAGTTCTTAGTTTACCAAGCAGGAACCAGGCCTTATTCTAATAGTCCTTATTACAATGAATATATTTATGCAGATTATTCTTCTCACCCATGCAATGATTTTGGATATGTAGAACAAAAAGTAATGCCCTTAGGACCTTTGATGACTTCTGAAGGAGTGACAAATGCACCAGATACAATTCCTCCTTGGGACTATCTTATTAGTGGGAATACAATAAATTCCCCTAGGGATGGGTGGGTAAGTGTAGAGTCTATTGTTTCTAATGACATTGGTTACTGGCACATTTATCACAATAATGTATTAGCATGGGGTGGAACTAATGTTCTAGACTGGTTCACCGGTACATGTGATTATTGTCTTAATTATAGTGGAATCAGATCTATGACAATAGGAGGCTATTATCGCTATACAGATACACCGACAAACACAGCTCATGATGATGCTTTTAGGTTCTTTGATGATATCTATATAGATTCAACTTTATCAAGGGTAATGCTTGCAAATAATCAAGACTATGAAAGCGCGACAATAATAGAACCTCAAATCCCCTCTGCCTGGTCAGACAACTCAATAACCGTAACCACGAATATAGGGGCATTAACAGGAGATACAGCGTATTTATTTGTCTTTGACGCGGATAATAATCATAATCCCATGGGCTATACTGTAACTCTCAGCTCCGGCAGCGACACTACACCGCCTGTTATCTCCAACGGCTCTCCCGCAGGCTCATTGCCCCAAGGCACGACCCAGACTGCTATTTCTGTTAATACAAATGAAAACGCCAATTGCAGATATTCAACAGAGGCAGGAGTCAGCTACGCGTCAATGCCAAACACATTTTCAGAAACAGATTCAACAACCCATTCAGCAACTGTTTCTGACCTGCAGGACGGGCAGACCTATAATTATCATGTCAGGTGCCAGGATCCATCCGGGAATTTTAACACGGATGATTTTGCCATTACCTTCAGCATTTCAAATGATGCAGATGAGCCGGATGCTGACACTGGTTCCGGAGGAGGGAATGACATCGGTTGTTCCTGTAACCAGCGGGGTTTCACTCTCACCCTCCCGTGCATTCTGCTGGTGCTCTTCGGCCTGGACTTTGCCACGCGCAGGCGCAGGAGAAATGAATAAGGCACTGGATACTGAAAGGGGAAAGTAATCATTAGTTTACAAAGATCGGGGAAAGGTAAAAGCGCTTACATAAAAATGTCTTCAAATATTAGTGCTTACATTCAGGATTAACATATTGAATTCGCGCTATGCTTTTACTATATAATAAAGTAGTCTGAAAAAAGCTGAATCCTCTAAAGCCGGTGTCTACTGTATTCTGTATCATACTTTTCGCTGTATTTTTCAGAAAACACCTGAAAGTGCTTCTGGAATATGAATTTAAGAGCGTTCAATGTACGCTGTATATATTTCATTGGTTGACAGGCGCTAATACTCTGTTGTAAAAGCGGCAAGTTGAGATAC
>JAXHTB010000364.1:0-3953 GCA_034190185.1 Spirochaetota bacterium
CAAAAATCGAGAATATCATAAGAAAGGACTTCTCAAAATGGAATACTATTAAATTAAGATCTGAAAAAATGCAGCACAACGAAATTGAAACCCTTAAAAGTATAATGAAAAATGATAACAGCAATTTTGTAATTATTCAGGGAAACGGCATTTATGATGGAAGAATATTCAAATACCTAAAGGAAGAGATTGCTTTAGGGAATTGCCATTATGTTAAAGAGAAATCAAATATTGAAACCCCATATATTTTTTCAACAAGTAGTGAATTTATCAATTTCAGCACTCTTGAGAAAAAAAGTGAATCAATTGACCAGTTCATCTTAAATAATAAATCGATTAAACCCATTTATTCAAATAATATGGATTGCTATATAAAAAAACTCAGAAGAAGGATGGTTCCATATTTAATAAAAGTAGAAGATCAAAGGGACCTTAAAAGAGGTGAGCAAAGATCTTTTATATCTGTTTATAAAGGCGCAACAGATTTTATTACAAAATATGTATACCCAATTCCTGTCCGGCTCTCTGTAAAATTATTAAGTCCTACATGCATTACTCCAAATCACATCACTTTTATCAGTATGGTTCTATCTTTTGGAGCTATTCCCTTCTTCTTTATAGGCTGGTTCTGGACAGCCATAACAATGGGTATAGTCATGAGCCTTTTGGATTCTATAGATGGTAAACTTGCGCGGCTTACTATTCGAATAAGCACATCAGGCGATTTAATGGATCATGTCTCCGATATAGTATATCTTGCTGTATGGTATTTCGGATTAGGATGGCATCTATCAAATGGGAATATCTTAAATTTTCAATCAAATATTGTTATAGCTACATGGGCACTTGTTGTATTTTATTTTATTGATAGGGCTTTATTGGGTTTATTTAAAACCATCTTTAAGGCAGAGCTTCACGATTATACAAGTTTAGACAGTTTTTTTAGAATTTATGTCGCCAGAAGAAATCCATTTCTGCTGGTTATGATAATTTCAATGATATTGAATAGACCTGAATTTGGTCTATATGCAGCAACTGTCTGGACATTGATTACATTTCTATTTCATCTATTCAGAGCTATCTATCTGCCTCTTTCAGGGAAAAAACATCAAAGTGATATAGATGAATGAATACCAATAAATACTAATCTTTATTAGCACAATTTTTTCCATTCCTGCCAATTATTTACTGTTAAATATTCAATTGAAAATTATCATTTCTCAACCTTACTTATAGAGGGAGCTTCACTTTTTTCTACTATCGGAGCTCTTCTCCAATCAGTGATTGCATCTAATTGTCCAGTTTCCACATTTGCCTTAAATACTTTTACGTATTTCAATCCCTCATGGCTTACAGATGAATAGGTGATAGGACCGCATATACCTTGAGTATTATAGTTTCTAAAGGTTTCTAATGAATCTACAAGTCTCTCATTATCCAGGTCTTTTCCAGCCCTATTTATTCCCTCATAAAGTATTTTTGTCATTACCCATCCTAAAGAATAATTCTTGCCTCTATAAGGCTTTTCTGTTCCTGGATGATATGCAAGTGTAATCTTCCTTAACTTCTCCATGCCCGGAGAATCATCATACCATGAACTAAATGGATGTATACCGTAATAATTACTCACTGCATTTGGAGCCAATTTGATAACATCTTCGGATGTTCCAGAGTATGACGTAAATATCTTTGCTTTAAGGCCAAATTTCTTTGAATCCCTTAAAAATAAAGCAACAGTTGGTATTGAATGTCCAACTATAACAAAGTCTACTTTATTCTGTTTAATATTAAGGACTTCCGAAGTTGTATCCAGCACATTCACAGGAATCAACACTACATCAATGTCTACATTTAGAAATCGCTCCCAAAAATTCGTTTCCCTTATTGCAACAGCCTTAACTCCAGCATCTACCAACGCAAGGGTAATTCGGGGACGCTTTGGTTTTGAAATCTCTATCATATAATCATATAACACTCCAAGCTCAGTAAAATATGTATCAATAGATAAAAAGATGTATCTTTTATATGGCTCAATCAATTCCCTGTCAGCTGCCATAGGGATAGAAGGAAGCTTTAGCTTCATCATCTGATCCAACAGCACTCTGGTCTCTCCTGTAGAACCTGGTCCCAGTAATGCAAATATCTTGTCTCTATATATAAGTTTCTTAAATGCAGAAATTGAAGCAGGGATTGAATATCTATCATCCTCAATTATTAACTTGATCTTTCTCCCGTTAATTCCTCCTTGATCATTAGTGTAACGAGTGTAATTTCTCATTGCTTCCACAATCGGTTTAATAATAGTTGCAAGTGGGCCTGTGAGGTCAAAAATTGCGCCTACCTTAACACTATTATCCGTCACACCTCTTGCAGACTTTGCGCTGATAATTCCAGTTTTAATACAAAAACATAGGATTAATACACCCACTAACAGAATCTTCTTTCCATCTCTTCTTTCTGCTTTCATAAGTTATTTCCTCCTATATTATTCATTATTTCGATCTATTCTCTTGATGATATTTTTTTAGTTGGTGGCAGGGACCATTCAGTAATTGGAATAAGCTCGCATTTAGCAACATCGGTTTTAAAAAGTTTTATATAACTCAATCCATAATGAATAGAAGATGTATATGTTATAGGTCCGCATATTCCCTTTGTATCAAAATTTTTAAAAGTTTCTAATGCTGTCACTAATGTTTCATTAGTTAGGTTATTTCCGGCTATTTTGATCCCTGTACACATAATTTTAGGAATAACCCATCCTATGGAATAACTCTTAATCCTAAAGGACTTGTCAGCGTCTGGATTATATTTTTTGCTGATTCTCCTCATCTCTTTTACGCCAGGGTAATCCTCATACCATGAACTGTATTGACTGGCAGAAATATAATTAGCTGATGCATCACCTGCTATCCTGATTACATCCTCTGTGCATCCGGCAGACAAGCCGAAAGAAGGTATATTTAGAGCGAACTTCTTCATATCCTTAAGAACAGCTGCCACTCCAGGCGCAACATGACCTATTACAACATGTGTAATGCCTGCTCTTTTCATGTTCAAAACTTGTGATGTAACATCTATAGCGCTCATTGGTAAAACTTCCAGATGAAGTTTAAATCCAAAAAATTTGGACCAATTTACAGCAGCATCTCTTAGGAGCTTCCCGGATTCTACATCAGGATAGCAAAAAGCCATTTTTAATTTATTTTTTTTATGATTATTTATAATAAGCTGAAAAATTATTCCAAACTCGTTTGAATAAATTCCATTTGTTGGGAAGATGTATCTCTTATAAGGCGTCATTACAGATTTGTCAGGCGCCCATGGTAAAGTTGGAATTTTATTCTTTTTAATATGACGAAACAAAACCTTAATTTCACCAACTGAAATTGGGCCCATAAGCGCCAATACTTGATCACGAAAAAGCAGTTTCTTAAATGCTGCTATCCCAGCCGGTATGGCATAATGATCATCCTCAATTATCATCTTAATTTTTCTTCCGTGTATCCCTCCAGCATCATTGATGTTTCGGATGTAATTTTTATATGCCTCATTTACTACTACTCCAACATTAGATGTAGGTCCTGTCAGATCGATTATTACACCAATCTTTACAGTATCTTTTGTAACACCTCTAACATTTTTACAATATCCAAATTCACTGTATGCAAGGAATAATGCTACAAATAGAATACTTATGTATAATATACATGCTAATCGCTGTTTCATAATCAAACCTCCCTTCCCTTTTTGAGTTTGATTTAAGAGTATATTAAATCATCACTTAACATCTTGCTCTCGCCTCCAATTGGTTAAAGATATAAGCCTTCCATTTTCTTCTTATTATTCCCTTCATGTTACTCGTTATACGATACAGTTCCTTCTTTTTTGGCCGGAGCCTTTCTCCAACCTGTAATCGGCACAAGTTTTCCCTCTTCCGGGTTTGCTCTATA
>JAXHTB010000365.1:0-3935 GCA_034190185.1 Spirochaetota bacterium
TAGGCTTTGTAGATGTTGATAACAAGGGACTAGATGGGATTGAGTATAGATTTGATAAACTCTTATCTGGGAGAGAGAAAGGAGGAATCTTCGATACTGATAAGGAGCTTATTACAGGAACTAGTATTTCGCTTACAATCGATAGATTTATTCAATATTTTTCAGAAAAGGAGATTGAAAAGGCAGTTGTAAAATTCAGAGCTAAAAGAGGAATTGCAATGGTCCTAGAGGTTAAAACAGGAAAGCTGCTTGCAGTGGCAAACTATCCTGATTTTGATCCAAATTATTACTGGAGATATTCAGATGAGGAAAGAAGGAACAGCGCTATTGTTTATTCCTTTGAACCAGGTTCTACATTGAAGATGATAGCTGTTGCTCATATTTTAGAGAGTGTGCCGAACATATTAAAAAGGAAACTGTTTTGTAATGGAAAGATAAAGATAGCAGATACATCATTAAAATGTACAGGTAGGCATGGCAGTGTGGATCTTTACGATATTATAAAATATTCATGTAATGTTGGA
Source organism: Spirochaetota bacterium (assembly GCA_034190185.1). Lineage (GTDB taxonomy): Bacteria > Spirochaetota > UBA4802 > UBA4802 > JAFGDQ01 > JAXHTB01. The sequence goes on from JAXHTB010000365.1 coordinate 525, forward strand.
ATTATTCAAGCCATGAATGAGGTTAGAAAAGATAAATTTTATAAAACCTTGAGAGAATTCGGATTTGGGGAAAAAGTCGGAATACAATTTCCTGGGGAATCTCGTGGAATACTTCGACCCTTAATAGAGTGGTCTGGTTTATCAAAGTATTCAATCTCTATCGGACAGGAGATATCAGTTTCACCGCTTCAGCTTATAGCAGCAATTGGAGCTATTGCGAACCAAGGTGTTTATATTATCCCATCAATAGTTGAATCAATTTACAGGGAAGATGGTTCTATTGTTCAGAGCTTCTATTTAAAAACAAGAGGACAGATCATTAGAGGAGACACCGCCAGAACCATAATTAGATTGATGAGGGGAGTTGTTATAGGCGGTACAGGGAAGCATGCATCTCTTGAGTATTATAATGCAGTTGGCAAGACCGGCACTGCGCAGAAATCTAAAGGAAGGGGCGGCTATTATCAGGATAAGGTTAATGTATCATTTATAGGTATTGCGCCATATGAGAATCCTGATATCTGTGTATTAGTTATGATCGATGAGCCTCAGCTTGGGAATTCAGGTGGAGAGATAGCAGCTCCGGTTTTTGCAAGTATTGCTCATCGTGTTTTGCTATATAGAAGAGTTAAGCTAAAAAGGATTATAGCTAAAGATCCTATAGTAAGAGAATATAGAACAAGGAAATTCAATGGAACAACTATGCCCAATTTTAAGGGGCTTTTAATGTCGGAATCTATTCAGATGCTGGTAGCAATTCAGAAGACTGCTAATATCAAATATTCCTTTATTGGAACTGGCAAGGTCTATAAGCAACTTCCTATATATGGTAAAGCAATATCCAAGGGACAGCAGATCATACTCTACTTGAGATGAACTAAGATGAACCAATTTTTTAATGAAAATTTATCAATTATAAGGAATAATGATCCGTTATTATACAATAATATCGTAAATATCGAAGATTCCGGATCTGTAAATATCGTAACCTCAAAAAATGGGGACACAATTCCAGAGGTGCTACTCAACAATAGAAAGATATATATTCACAGTAGATTCGATCCTGTAAAAGAGGCACAGAGGTTTATTTATGATGTTGAAGCAGATAGATATGATATCTTTATCCTATTAGGTTTTGGATTTGCCTATCATGTTGAAGAGTTGCTTCGTAAGGCTGATATGGGTTCATCTGTCCTTGTGTTGGAAAAAAATACATGGATGGTTAAAGAGGCTATTAAGCATCGAGATATAAGTTCGGTTCTTAATGATAATAGAGTGAAGATACTTGTAGATCCGGATGAGGAACAGATGTCTGAAGCTTTAATAGGGAAGTCAACCCATAAGGTTTTATTCCTTACTCACCGAGGATCTTTTCAGGTCGATCCTGAATATTATAGTAATATTAGAAGGATTATAAAGTCTTATCTCTCTACTAAAGAGGTGAATATTGCAACGCTTTCCAAATTTGAAAAGAGATGGAGCGCTAATATCGCGCGAAATATTAAATTATTAACCTGTTATCCTGGCGCTAATATATTCTATGATAATTTTAAAGGTATGCCTGCCATTATTGCTTCTGCTGGGCCTTCATTAAATAACAGCATTGAGTTCATAAGAAAGAATCAGGATAAGGCTATAATTATTGCAGTTGACACATCCTACAAAATACTAATAAAAAATGGAATTGAACCCCACTTTTGTGTTTCTGTTGATCCTCAGGTTGTAAATGCTAGGTATTTTGAAGGGGATATCAAGGGGAAAACAATATTAATAGCTGATCCGACTGTTCATCCATCAGTTTTCCATCTTTTCAAGGGTAATACTGCTATCACTGGAATGGCCTTTCAGATGATGAAGTGGATTGAAGAGATAACCGGGGAAAGAGGAGAACTTGCCTTTGGTGGTTCTGTTTCAACAAATGCATACGATTTTGCAAAACGAATTGGCGCCTCTCCTGTTGTTCTAGTTGGCCAGGACCTTGCATTTACAAGTAACATGGCGCATGCCCGGGGATCATATCTCGATGATCAGGTTTACCTAAGGATCAATAGGTTCTATAATGAGCTTATGTTGAACAGATCCCAGCTTAATGCGCTTCCAAAGATATATATTAAGGGAATTGATGGTGAGAGGGTGTATACAAATCAAAAGATGATGATTTTTCTGTCATGGTTCGAGAAAAGGAACGATCCTTCTCTTATCAATGCCACGTTTAATGGAGCATATATTAAAGGAATAAACCATATAAACACATCAGAAATTGAGTTTGAAAATCCCAAGTGTGATATATTTTCTAGAATCAATAATATTTATAATTCTTCTGTCATATCTACAACAGAGCGCTGCTCTATAATAAAGGAACTTTTGATTAAGTGCGAAAGTATACATTCGGAGCTTAAAACGCTATTACCAGTTTTAGAGAGGGCTTCATCTCATTCTGCTGAAATGATTACACTTCTTAGATCCGGGAATAGGGATCAAGCAAAGCTCGATTATATACTCAATAAGCTCAACAAAGCTGATAATTATATTAAATCGCTTGATGGTTTGAAGGATATGATAGGTTTTACTATTCAACGTGTTATACATACAATAACAGAGGGCTATAATATCGATGAAAATGATGAGTCAATTCCAGAAGAAGAACTTATAGCTAAAAGGTCTAATTTTCTTTATAGAGGTTTTTTAGAGGGAACAGAGTTTAATATAAGAATAATAAACAAGATGATAAACCTTCTTTCTGTTGGATGAAGTGATTTTTATAGAATTACCTAAATAATATTGTAAATTTGTTGAATATTGTCCAATTTACTATATACTATTGATATTGCATCAGGATGTAATTTTTACCGCAACATAATTTTATCTCCCTATTTTCCCCCAGACATCTACCCACAAATTAGTGTAAAATAGGGGATCAGGGGATTATAGGGATAAGAGGTCTTATCTTATAGTCTAAGGCGAGCTTGCAGGAACAAAGAGATGATCTCAGTCTAACTTAATTTTCTGTTTGCTGAAGTTTAGAGATATTGTTTCAATTTATTATTCTCCTTTTGATATATTTGGAAATGACAAACATCTAAATTCAACTAACATTATTAGTTCTTTAATTTAAGGATTTGTATATTGAATAGAAAATCAAAAATAATAGAAAATGAAGAGATATTAAATGCATTTTATCTCCTGTTTGACTTAGATTCTGCAACATCAATTGATTTTGTAGATCATATAAAGATAGATGAGATAAAGAACGCATATAGGAGAAAGGCGCTTGAAACTCACCCAGACCGTGCAAGGTACTTCAATGTAAGTGAATTGGAGATGTCTGAACGATTTAAAGAAATAAATCTTGCATATGAAAAGTTGAGTGCATTTACAATGAGTAATTCATCCTTATTTCATCATAATGAA
>JAXHTB010000366.1:0-3929 GCA_034190185.1 Spirochaetota bacterium
TCCATCTAATAAATCTGGATCTATACCTCTTTGTTGAAGATTTTTAATAGCGAGTGTATCTCGTAATGCAGCAGCAATATAACTGGATAGAATTTCTATAATATGTTCATCAATCTTTTGGAATTCCCCCTCCTTTTTATTTAAAACTTGTATTACACCTATAAGGTTCTCATCAAGATCAAGCAAAGGGGCGCCAATAATTGTTTTAGTCTCATATCCGGTCTGTCTATCAATTGCTTTATTAAAATGTGGATTATTATATGCATCCTTTACATTTAGAATTTTTTGAGTTCTTAGGATCTCTCCAGCGATTCCCTTATCTTCTGGAATCCTGAACTCCTTCTTTTCGTCACTTAGGTCAGGACCTGATCTCAATTCTCTATTTTCCTTGTCATGAATAAAAACAGTGGTTCGGTCTGCATTAAGCGCTTTTGCTGAAAGTTTTCTTATATTATCGAATAGATTAACAATGTTTTTCTCATGAATTATACGTTTGCTTATCTCAATTATATTCTCAATTGACTCTAGTCTATTTATAGTGTTTGATATAGCCTTACCTGTTGCATTCTTTTGTTCTGAAAGTTCATTGATTAAGCTCTTTTCTACTTTCGTATATATTTTCTTTAATTCCTTTTTATTGAGAATATAATAAACTATAAAAATAAAGGTTTCATAATAAAGAAAAAAACTTAAAGCAGTCATTATTGATAGTATTCCTTTCAATATAATAAAGGTCAATACAGGTATTCCCAGAAAAGATAAAACCACAAAAGGAATAATTTTTTTTGAATTTGTATTACTCCAGTTTACACGTAATTTAAGAGATGCAGAATTTAATAATGTTTTCTTTGTTATAAAGATATCTTTAACAAACAGATCGTCTTTTAATATCTCGAATTTTCTTTCGGAATTATCATCACTCTGATCATCATCTAGGAGTTTTTCTTCAGCAATTTCAGTATCATAAATAATAAATATAGATTCCTTTTTCTGATAAGGAACATCAATATTTCCCAAAATATCTTCAATACTAAACGGATATGCCAGTACCTCAACATTGGCTAAAGGCAAGCTCCAATGATCTGGAATAATAGATATCATCCCTTTTATATATTCTGTAAAATAGAAACTAGGTTTAATTGAAATATCAGAAGAATGAATTGACAGAATAAGAGAACTACTGTCAAGAGATTCAATTGATGTTTGTAAATCTGGAAATATATTTTTTATTATATCATCGATTTGTCTGAATGTTTTTTTTAGAGAGAACCTTATTCCCGGAATTAATATTCCCTTCAGGAGGCTCTTTTCTGAGAAGTATACACCAGCCTTAAAGCAGATCTGTGGATCTCCTGACATGCTTTGGAGATAGTGTAATATTCTAAAAAATTTTTCGTAAGCAACATATGATTGAACGACATCAGTTTTTTCAATTGAAAATATATCAATAATATAATCAGCCAATGTAATATCATCATAATATTCAAACAGAAAATTATACAACTCACTTATAATAACTGTATTTATATATTTCAATGTAATGCCTTTTTTTGATGTTTAATATATAATATTATACATGCATTTAATAGATTTTTTCAAGAAATATTTCCCGTTTGATATTATTGTTTATATAAGGAGTATATCGATTTTGAAAAAAGAGTTATCATAAAACCAAGAGGACAAGATAATTAGAATGTAAAAATAATTGAAAAGCACAAACTGTTCTCCATTGCATAAATTTATGATATATGAATGGATCGTGTGAACAATTTGTGCCTTTTGGTTAATATAGATACTTTGATAATATATTGAGTTTATAAATTATTATATTTATAAGTTTAATTTAATTCTATTATGCATTAATGAATACATAATTTATTACAAGATGTTTATAGGTCTTATCATAATATTTATCTATTGAAATATAGATCATTATTTTTAGAATTTTCTGTTATCTTCTTTTTTTTCTACTTCTAATTAATCTATGCAAAGTGATTATTGATAAGGGGAACAGCATTATAATAAAATTATTTAGCATATATGAAGCAATCCTTACAATCGATCCTTTACCGATGTTAGTTGAATAAGCATAAGCATTTGAGGAACAGCCGCAGTCATTTGAAGTTCCATTGCCCTCACTTGAGTTATTAATTGCTGAAATTGATATTGCGATCCTCATAGGCAATGTATCAAAACCGCTTTCACTTCTTGATGTAGCTTCTAAAAGCGCACTATATACACCTGCGGATGTGTATGTATGTGTAATCTCAGCAGTATTACTGTCTGTTGTCTGTGATTCTGTAGTGCCGTCACCAAAGTCCCATTCAAGATCAAATGGAGGTGAAGCTCCTTCAAAAGTCGCTGTAAATGTTACTTCAAGAGGTGCCTCACCAGTTACAGGTGCTGCTGATATTGAGACATTTAGAGTCGGCAGAAGATCATCAGTAATTGTAATTGTTAATTCGCTTGATGCTGTTAACAAAGGATTCTCATGATCAGAAACGGTAACTATTACTGAATACGTCCCTGCTGAATCATAGGTATGTGTTGGATCTTCTTCATCGCTGGTTGTCGTATCGCCAAAATCCCACGAATAGTCATAGCTGCCGGAACCGCCTGATGCTTCTATTTCAAAGTCCACACTAGCAGGTGCTGTACTGCAGAGAGGTGTTGCCGACAGGCTTATAATGTTAACCGGGTATATTAATACATCAGTAACATTTGCTGAAAGGCTCACATCAACAATAGGTTCATCAGGATCATCCGAAGTGATTGATAGAGTTGCTGTCTTGGCTCCTGTGCTCAGAGGAGAGAGTCCGACTGTTACTGTGCATGAGCTGTCCGGAGTTAGCGGCGCGCTATAGTCATTAGTCTGACTGAACTCATCTCCATCTGTACCAGCTACTGATAGGTCAATTATTGTCAGGTCTGCTGATCCTGTGTTTGTAATAGTGATGTCTCTGGTTGCAGTTCCACCACCTAAAGCTACAGTTCCGAAGTCAAGTGAGCTTGGTGTAATGGAAATATCCGGATTAATGCCCCCAATGCCATTTAGCTCAATTTGTAAGTCACCTGTATAGCTATCGTTGGATGGAATATTTAAATATGCTGACTTCGCTCCTGAAGAGGCTGGTGTAAAAATAATCTCAATTGTCAAGCTTCCTGACGGCTCAATAGTCTGGCCTGAACAGCTATCGTTCTGAGTAGTAAATTCAGAGGAATCATCTCCATCAACAGTAATGCTTCCAATTTCAAGATTTGCTGTTCCGATGTTAGTTATAGTTAATGTCTGTGCTGATGACGAGTCACCCAACATAACAGCTTCAAAATCGAATGATGCAGGATCAGATGAGATTAAAGGCGCAGGACTTGGATCAGCTGAAATTTCAGCATACCAGCTTTCAACTCCTTGGGTCTGTTTTTCATTTATGTGTGTCAGAGGATCATCTGCAACAGCGGCATAAGTTGAATCGTAAGACGAAACCCCTATGAGATATGTTCCTGGCGCAAGTCCGGTGATTGTGTAAGTGGTTGATGTCCCATTATCAACACTATTTGCATAGGGCCATTCTCCATCCGAATCCCAGTATACCCTGTAACCGTCGCAATCAGATTCCGGATTAGCGTCCCATGAGATGCTGATCTCGCCATTATCAATTCCGGTAATATGAAGATTATACGGTGGTGAGATCGGGTTGGTTATGTCTGTCTCTGTAAGTATTGGATCATAATAAATATACGTTAGCAAACCGTCGTCATAGCGATCCCATATCTTAGAATCAATTATCTCGGTATCGGTTGTTCCCCAGTAATTATTTAATATTGACACACCTCTTGGGGATGTTTCAAGAATATCGGTATATGCTTCGTATGGGCAGTCTTCATTGTAAATAAAGCTATTTCCCATTACGAATCCATCATGATTGCCG
>JAXHTB010000367.1:0-3928 GCA_034190185.1 Spirochaetota bacterium
AAGGAGGTAGGGGTAATATTCTTTGTAAAACCGATATTAAAGCCAAAAGATTTATCCCTATTACAAAATTTAGAGAGCCTAAATTAATGGGAACAGTTTCGGCGATTAAGAAATAGAAGTTTATAACTTTTACTATCAACTACTTCTGCCATAGGCTGTGGTAGTTGAAATTTAAGAATAATTGTTTGGAGGGTGCGGGTGTTCCTATTGAAATATCCTTGTTGTTTTTGATATTTTATTCGGATGCTTATTGATATGTATACAAAAGATGCGAATGTATAAACTCATTATTATTTTTGAAAGTGATCATAACCTTATATGGTTATGAAATTAATACTCAATAAGTAATCAGGTGATATTAACGATCATCTTGTAAGTATTCGACTATACTATTTTCAAATATGGATACGATCTCAAAGCTTCCCTAATAATCGGGGTTGGAATAGTTATCTCCAAAAAATATAAATTTTTTCATAGGAGGTACGCCATGAGATCTCAAAAGAATGTTGTATTTGTTTTATCATTAGCATCTATTATTATTACAGGAGTTTTTTCCGGTCATGCTGAAAAGGCAAGGGGCGTAACAACAGATACGGTAAAGATTGGGGGACTAGTTGATTTTACAGGTCCCCTCTCAAGCACTTATCAAGCCCTTATAGAAGGTACGAGAATATACATTCAGCATGTAAACGAACAGGGCGGTGTTCATGGAAGAAAGATAAAACATATCATCGAGGATGATAGATATTCAATTCCAGGAGCATTATCCGGTTTCAAGAAATTAATTTTTAAGGATAGGGTTTTAGCCCTGGTTCCTGGAGCATCAGGTCTTGGGCATACACATGCTATAATTCCACTGGCAGAGAAAAATAAAGTTCCAACCTTAGCAGCTACAAATGATGTACGATATTACAATCCTGTTAGAAGGTACATTTTTGCTCCACTCCCATTTTATGAAGATCAGGTAAAGTTGATCTTTCAATATATTACTAAAGATCTTGGGGATAAGAAACCTAGAATATCCGTTGCATACCCTGATGTTGCGTCCGGCAAGGTCACTCTGGAGGTGTCGAGAACAGAGGCAAAAAAAAATGGGATCATGTTAGAAAGCGAAACTGTGATCCCGATTATGGCTGGTGATTGCTTATCGCAGGTATTGAATCTTAAACGAGCAAACTCAAAATATGTGATTGTTCATGGATACGTTGGCAATACTGTTTCCTTTTTAAAAGATGCAAAGAGAATGGGGCTTAAAAGCAAGATAATTGTGGTTCAGTATGGATGTTCCGAGGAAACAGTACAAATAGCTCAAGATTCTGCAAGGAATATGATTGGTATAAACTGTTTTGGTTCATGGAGTAATAAGAGCCCCGGCATGGTAAAATTAAGAAAAATAACAATGAAATTAACACCGGGTTCCCAACCAAGGACCAGAAATTTTATGCAAGGCTGGATTGTTGCCATTATAACGCATCTGGCATTAGTGAATGCCGGAAGAGATCTAAATGGCAAGACGTTTGTGGATGGATTAGAAAAGATCAGAGACTATGATACTGAAGGTATATGTGGGGTTGTTGGATATAGTTCTACTGATCATAAATCTATTGAGGAACATAGGATTTACAAGACTGATGTTGAAAACAATTTACTTATACCTATCACAGGATGGAGAAGACCTGCTGATATAATTAATGTTAAGAAGAGTATAACCATAAAGGAAAGCAATTAGAAAGAGTAACCGTTAGACTGTTATTAAATATTGTATATATAAGGATTATAGGTGATTGTTAATTATTCTTATAAATGAATGACTTATCAATGGATCATTTTATTAGATTTTGAGGATATGAATATTTTAAATACGAGGGAGAGACATATGATAACAAAAGGGAGATTTTTAATAATAATTGTTTTACTGGCAATCATTTTTATCCTCTTTAGAAATTCCACAGGATATAGCAGCGAAGAGAGAGGGGTAACAGACACAAAAGTTAAAGTTGGAACAATTGGCGATTTAACCGGCCCAATTGCCACAATCTGGCAGGCAGCGCTTCAAGCATTAAGGAATTATTACAAAAATGTGAATGAAGATGGAGGCATACATGGACGGAAGGTTGTAAACATTGTTGAAGATGACAGATATACTATACCAATGGCGCTTTCTGCTTTTAAGAAGCTGATTTTTAGGGATCAAGTGCTGCTCCTTTTTGCGGCTTCTGGCGTAGGACATACGCATGCAATAGTTCCGCTTGCAGGAAAAAATAAGGTTCCAATGATAGCCCAAACAAACGACAGGAAATATTTTAATCCTGTTAAGAAATATATATTCACTGCGCTTCCATTTTATGAGGATCAATTGGAATTGATCTTTGAGTATATTCATAATGATTTAAAAATTAAAAAACCCAGGATTATTCTAGCCTATCCAGATACAGCAGCAGGCAATATCTCAAGAGACCTTTGTAAGAAGTTGGTTAAATATTATAATGTTAAGAAATATTCGGAAACTATTATATCAGTAGGAGCGGGAGATTTTACTTCTCAGGTTTTATCCATGAAGAGTTCAAAACCGGATGTCGTCATTATACATGGATATATTGGCAGTACTTCTGCATTGTTGAGAGATGCATATAAATTTAGGTTTAAAAGCAATTTCTTTGCGGTTCAATATGCATGTATTGATGACACTGTCAAATTAGCAGGAGTCGCTGCTCAGGGTTTGCTCGGTACAAACGGATTCTGTTCATGGAATGATGAGGGTGCAGGAATGATTGAAGTGCGCAGAATTGCTAATAAATATAATCCTGATACAAAGTTGACAAACAGAAATTACCTAAACGGATGGCTTGCTGCCATGTTGATTCATAAGGCTCTAAAAAATGCCGGACGGGAGTTAACATCTGAATCTGTTGTAAGAGGGTTTGAAAAAATCAACAACTTTGACACTGAGGGAATTTGTGGAATAGTTACATATGGTCCGAAAGACCATAAGTCTATTGATTATAGCAGGTTTTATAAAGCAGATGTTAAATTGAAGCAATTTGTTGCCATTACTGGCTGGAGAAAGCCGTCATTTAAAGATTTGGCAAGAAGTAAATAATTAATCAATTATTCCAGTGAGGAACTTATAATGAAAATCAGAGTTAACATATTAAGCAATTACTTCATAATCAGTCAAGTGTTGATTCTATCAGTAATGTTTATGGGATACACTAATACCTACTCAAAATCTGTCAGGGGGGTTACAGACACATCTATCAAGATTGGCCTTATAAGCGATCAAACCGGCCCTATTGCAGGGGACATCGGTCTGCCAGTAACCGACGCACTAAGGATATATACTCAATATATCAACGATAAGGGGGGAATATTTGGAAGGAAGGCAATAGTGCTTGTTGAGGATGATCGATACGCCATTCCGGCAGCAATAGCAGCATTTAAAAAGCTGGTGTTCAAGGACCGAATATTTATATTAATCGGGCCTGTGTCTACTGGAGGGAATAAGGCTCTCTTTAGTCAGATAGATAAAAATGAAGTTCCGAATATTTCCGTAGCGCCGGACGAGGCTATGATAAATCCATTACGGAAATATACATTTATGCCTTTCAATCTTTATGATGATCAATTGGGGGTTATTTTTAACTATATTGTCAAGGACTTGAAACAAAAAAATATTAAAATAACCTTTGTATACTTTGATGCAGAATCGGGCAAGGTAGCACTTGCATCTACTGAGAAATGGGCAAAGTTCTTCAACTTCAAGTTTGATACAGAGATTATAAATCTAGGATCACTTGACGCTACTTCTCAGGTGATGAGTATAAAAAGAAAGAAGCAGTCAAACTATTTCCGGCTAATGTTAATGTTGCTGCATCTCTGAGCATCGCAGGAATTGGTGCAGAACATACGACCGTGAAGGTTGTTGCGG
>JAXHTB010000368.1:0-3922 GCA_034190185.1 Spirochaetota bacterium
TTATCTATTTCTAGCAATGCCCAGCTTAGATATGATCGCGTTTATCTTTCAGATGATGAGGGTAATGACAATAAATTCCATCAAATTCTTGATCTAACAGTTACTGAAAAGGAGTGGAATTACTTTAGGTTCTCACTTTCAGGTGATATGGTTGAGGATGTTGATTGCAAAAGAAATGATGAAGATGACAGACTAAGAAACATCAATGATACCTGGAACTATACCTCTCATGGATATCTTTATATTTGTCAAGTTGAGATGTTTAACTATGGTATTCTGAACTATGCCAGATTAGGAAGACAATATGTTAATCATGAGCTAACATCTCATATTGACGGATTAAATCTTTCTATTAGCACTGAATTATACGATATAAAAATTGAGCCTTTTGTATATGGCGGCTTGCCTGTTCATCTGTATGAGTATCCTGATTACTCTGAAATAATGGAGATTGGCGGTGGTACTCATTTGTTTATATATAAAACAACAAAAATAACTTTTGAGCATCTCTACATTCAGGATATTCCTGAGATTGCGGGAACATATGGTGATGATGAAAAGAGGGATTATCAGGAAACTGTAATTGCAGCAAGACGACCTCTTTTTAACAATGGATACGGATATGCCTCGTTTAAGTTACTTGATTTCTGCCCTAAACAGATAAATACAATGTTTTCTTTCACCTTTGAAGGATTGAGTCTTGACGTTGATGCCTCATATTTATATCAATTTAATGAAATTGACAAAATGTCCAGAACAACATCTTCATATACTGATCTCTCAGGAAAGATCCTTCCACATCATTTCATTACCTTAGATTTTATGAAAGCCCTTTATAAAGACCACCTTTATTTATCCCTTGGAACTGAATGGAGATTGCTAAGCATAAATGAGGATGAAACAGAATTTAACCATTCATACAATCATGAGTATTTAGCTATAATCCTTGATAATTTACCAATGAAGGGAGTGCATTTATCTATACAGGCAGACTATTGGAGGACTATGGATAGTCACAATCAAAATACTGTAATTAGTGGCGGTGGTGAAGCAGGCTATGAAAAGTCAGGAGTTTATGGTGTTCAGATAGGTTCTTATTACTCGCAATATAAATATGATTATTTTATAAATAAGGATGAAATAACCGATGTTTATACAATCTATTCACGTCTAAATTATTATTTTAAGAACGATTTATATATAAAAGCCAGCTATGAATTAGATATCTACGATATTTATGAACATCAGTTTTCCATAACAATAGGTCATCAGATTTAGGAGGTAGAATATGTCTCGATCATGTCATATTACATTTATAACTGGGATGTCGATTCTTTTATTTTTTATTCTATTTTTTTCACTTACATCATATGGAGAAGATGATAGGGTAGACTTTCCACATGATGCACATTTAGAGGATCTAAAATGCACTGATTGTCATAAAACAGCTACTGAAGAAAGTACACCTGGATTCCCCAATGAAGAGGTGTGTACAGATTGCCATGATGGGACAGAGGGAGTGGATCTTTCTGGATTGCCAAACCGGTCACTATACTTTCCAACTGTGCAATTCCCTCATGATTCACATTCAGATGTAGAGTGTAAAGATTGTCATGGTGATCTTTCCGAAGATGCGCCAAAGATAATAAAAATTGATGACTGCATGGATTGTCATAAAGAGAACGATCTTGAACTTGATTGTAATGGTTGTCATGAAAAAAACAGATTTTTCCCATCTTATCATAAGCATGCCGGAAAGTGGAAGAAAAGACATGGTCATAAAGTAAGGATTTTTTCAAAGCGGGATCATGCAAATGACTGCGGAGTATGTCATACAGATGATGCTTGTAGAAAATGTCATCAGCTTAATCGTCCGAAAAATCATACTGGTTTTTGGAAGATGCGCGGACATGGGATTAAGGCTGTTGTAAAGAGAGAGACATGTATGTATTGTCATAATGAGAGCTTTTGTGTTCGCTGTCATAAAAAGACAAGACCCATTAATCATCGAGGAAATTGGAAAAATCTTCATGGGAAAACAATACCAGGTGGGCATTCTGGAAATACTAATAGATGTACAATATGTCATTTGCCAGAACCCTACTGCGGAGTACAATGTCATGCAAAATAAAAGTAGATCATAATTTCTTAAAGTAAGCTACGATGCCGATTGCTCAACCCATTTTTAAAAACTCGGTTGAAGGATAAGTTTATCCTAAAGCAAGTAGATGATCATGAGGATTAAGTATAATTTTGTTGGTGAGTGATTTGAGCTTTACTAAATCTACTTTAAATGGTAAGTTAAAACTGATTTCAGCAGCGATAATGTAAGAGAATCAGCCATTTCATTGTATACTTGACGGTAAATGTTATATAGGAGCAATTCCTGAGTCGTTCCTGCAGATGTATGAATGACAGCATCTGATTGTTGAAATCACCCTATACCCTTAGATCATACTAAAAAATATTAATTTGTTATTTATTTAAGGAAGACAAGGTGATATAATAGTTAAATTAAAGTATTTATGTTATTAGAACAGAATTAGAATACTTTTTGGACTATACTTTAAACAGACTAACCTTAGATTGCAGATTTTCTGCCATGTCATTAATAGTTTTCATGGTGCTGGTCATCTCCTCTACACTTGATGCGTTGGTCTGCGTTAATTCATTTATATTTGTTATAGATTTAACAATTTCATTAGCTGCGGTATTCTGTTCCTCAGTTGCTGTCCGTATTTCATCTGAAAAGCGTTTAACATTGTCTGTCTCTTCATTTACAGATTCATTCATTTCGCTTTGTTTGTTCATTAAATCAGATATTTTATTCATCATCTCGAATATGGTGTTTACTCCATTCATTATTGTATGAATTTTTTCTAGGGATTCGTCAAGTTTTTTTATTCCTTTAGTTATTTCGTTACTATTAACCTTAATTAGATTTGATATATCTTTTATGCTTACAGCAGTTTGATCAGCCAGCTTTGAGATTTCATCAGAAACAACAGAAAATCCTCTACCAGCCTCGCCTGCTCTCGCTGATTCAATAGCTGCATTTAATGAAAGAAGATTTATCTTATCTGAGATTTCGTTTATTATATCAACAATATTTTTCATCTCATCAGAGCTGTCATGAACATTTTGCATGCTATTATTCATTTCTTTAAGACTTGAAACTCCAGATTTTGCATCGTTATTGATTATTTCTGTTTGTTTTTCTGTATCATTTATTACCGTTCCCATTTTAGCAATATAATCTGATAGTTCCTGCATCTTTGAAATCATTGATAATAAACTTGTGGATTGATGCCCTGCCCTCGTTGATACATTACTTATCCCTGCTGACATTTCTTCAACTGTTGCAGTTATTTCTTCTGCAGAAGCTGCTTGACCTTGAACATGATCTGATAATTGTAATGACTCAGAAGCTAATCCTTTAGAATATTCTGTTAACTTTTCTGCAACTTCTTGAGCTTCTTTAATAATATTGTGTATTTTCAGAACAAAGGAGTCAAAATAGAATGTTAGTTCACTTAGTTCATTGGGGATAATTTTTTCCATTATTTTACATTCTTCGCAGCTCTTATATGTGCCATTTAATATGGATGGACATTTTATTTTATTGCCAAAATTTGGAGCTCTTGAACCAACTATATTAATGCAATCTGTCACCTCTTTATCATATAGTTGACAATCATGATAATTGCATTTTAGGAATTTGCTGCAGTTTACTTTATTTTTATGTATTCTTTTGGTAAGGTCACCAGAGCCAGTTGAAACCTCTTTTAAAGACTGAACAATTTTAACTAATGGTCTTGATATCGATTTGGAGATAACATAGCAAAAGATAAGCATGCCAATTGTCAGAGAAATAATTATTATCGAATATCTAATTTTATATAATTGAACATCTTTATTAACA
>JAXHTB010000369.1:0-3893 GCA_034190185.1 Spirochaetota bacterium
GTTAAATATGTATCCTGCATGAGGAGTAAGATTCTGCAGTTTTTCTTTTACTTCATCAGAAAGTCTTGGCATTAAAAGATTAGCATTAAATATTGAGTCAGATGCAAGAACACTAATTCCTCCGCCAAGACCAATTATTCCAACTTTTCTACCTTTTGGTGGTGACATATATAGAAAAGGCAATGCTCCATCTATTAGCTCATCCAGGTTATCAACTTGTATTGCACCGCTTTGTTTTAAAGCAGCGTTCCATGCATCTGTGGACCCAGCCAATACGCCTGTATGAGAGGCTGCAGTTTTAGCGCCAAAATCGGTTTTGCCACCTTTTAATACTATGGTAGGTTTAGCATAAGCAGCTTTTTTTAGAGCTTTGCAAAATTTATTGCCGTCCTTAATCCCTTCAATATAAACCCCTATAACCTTTGTATCACTGTCATCTGCAAAGTACTCAAGAAGTTCAGATTCATCAATATCACATGCATTTCCATAGCTTATAGCTTTATTTACTGGAGCTCCTCTAAATTTTGACACACGACTCAGATATATTGCATTGCCGCCACTTTGACAGATTATACTAAAATGACCACCTCCCTGAACTGGCAGTCCACCGCAAAGATGAAGACCTGCTGAAGGTGAGTATATACCCATACAATTTGGACCAACAATACGAACTCCACCCTCTCTAGCTATCTTAGCTATTTCATGCTCCAATCGTATTCCTTCTTCTGTGCCAGCTTCGCTAAATCCTGCAGAAAAAATAAAACATACTTTTACATCCTTTTGTGAGCATTCCTTAATAAAGTCAGGCATATCGATTGCTGGAATACCCACAATAACATAATCTATAGGATCAGGAATATCTAGAATACTTGCATAGCATCTTAATCCCAATACTTCTGATTCCCTTCTGTTTACTGGGAATATCTTTCCGCTAAATCCGTTATCAACTAATGGTTTGAGAAACATATATTCCATGTCCCCGCCTTTGCTTATTGATCCTACAATTGCAATAGATTTCGGATTAAAGATATAGTTCAGATCAGGAGTTATAATCACTTTATCACCTCTATCTTATGAATTTAAAATAGATATATAGTTCAAACAGTCATTAAGTTTTAGTTATTCTAATTATAACTTGGCTTGAAATTATTGTTAAAAACTTGACAAAGACTTTATCTCCTTTTATATTTATGTACATCAGGTTTGGAATTCTATTTATTGTAATTATTAAAAAAACTGGAAAAGATACAATTATAGATGAAAAATAGATTAAAATAGTTTTTTCGTAAGTTCAATCAGATTTCAGAAGGAATGATGTTAGAAAATCAGTAAGTATAATATAAACTCGATTGTTAATATTTTTAGCCACTGATATACACGGATTGCCACGGACTGTTCTTGCGGTTTGACTGCATAAAAATAATACCATAATTCTATAGGGAAAATCAGTGTTTCATCCGTGTCAATCCATGGCTAAAAAAAACACATTATTTAATTTCTGAAAACAGTTTGAGCTTACTTTTTAAATTTAAACTATTTATATTTCTATAAAAAAATACAACAATATTTAATAGATTAATTTTTTTTTATTGAATACAGAAGTAATATAGTCAAAGTTATTCTGAATTACTTTCTGAATCCCTTTATTAAATAATAAAAATCTAAATTTTGTACTATCTACATAAGAGGAGCGAACTATATATGACGCAGGATTATCAGAATAATAATGATACAGATCTAGAAGAAAATTTTGCAGATATATTTGAAGAAAGTTTTATAGAAAATCATGATCTTGATCCAGGACAGATTATAGAAGCTGAGATTGTCAAGATATCGGACGAATGGATATTCTTAAACATTGGTAGGAAAAGCGAGGGACATCTTGAAGCAAAAGAATTAACTGATGAAAATGGTAATCTGAAAGTAAAAGAAGGAGATGTTATAAAAGCCTTTTTCATGTCTTCTAAGGATGGAGAAATGCTTTTTACTACAAGGATAAGTGGTAACGATGCTGGAATAGCTGTTCTTAAAAGAGCTTTTGAAAATAAAATTCCTATTGAAGGGTTTGTTGAAAAAGAGATAAAGGGCGGTTACCAAATAAAAATTGGAGACCTGCGAGCCTTCTGTCCATTTTCACAGATGGGATTAAGTCGAAATGATAATCCTAAAACAAATATTGGACAGCATCTTTCATTCATCATTACTGAATTTAATGAAAAAGATAGGAATATTATACTCTCCAATAGGGCTATCTTGGAAGAAGAAAATAAAGCGCAGTTAGAGATCCTTAAGGAATCATTACAGGAAGGCATGAAGGTAAATGGCGTAGTCAAATCGATTCTGGACTTTGGCGCTTTTGTTGATATTGGCGGAGTACAGGCCCTGCTTCCTATTTCTGAAATTAGTAGAAGCAGGGTTAATGATATTAATAAATATTTAGAATTAGGACAGGAAATTGATGCTGCTATTTTAAAATTGGATTGGGACAGAGAGCGGATTACAATCAGCATGAAAGAGATTCAGCCAGATCCATGGGAATATGCTGAAAGGAAATACCTAGAAGGTTCATGTCATACTGGAGAAATAGCACGTCTAACTAATTTTGGAGCATTTGTTACACTAGAATCAGGTTTAGATGGACTTATACATATATCAGATTTGGGACGTAATTCTAGAATCAAGCATCCCAGAGATGTTGTAAGCCTGGGACAGTCAATAGAAGTAAAGATCAATTCAGTTGATATTAGGAAAAAGAGAATATCTCTGATTCCGGTTGAAGACCTTCAGGAAGAGGATAATTATCAGCAGTTTATGGATAAAAATGATAATTCCTATAAAGCCTTGGGAAGTCTTGGCGATCTTCTAAAAGAGAAACTTGATAAAAAGTCTTAAGTTGCTCTTTGAATTTTTTCTGATGTATTGTCTTTAAAGATTATCTATCCCTTATCTGTTTATAATAAATTCTTCTCATGGCTAGGAAATAATCTATATATTCCTGTTTTCTATAGTCTGGATATGTCCAGTCCCATGGCTTAAGGTTCCTTCCTACATATCGATATTCATTTTCTAGATACACACCCTTACTAATATACATTCTGTGAAAAAAATCCTTACAGGAAGCTAGAAAGACATTGGATAGTGTTAAATAACCTGGATCAATATTTATTGACCTTCTATCCTGTCCTGACAATTTTTTTTCAAGCCTATTCGTATATAGCTTTATTTTAACTATCTTCTCTCTCTTTATTAGTTTTTCAAAGGAAAAGAATATCCTAAAAAGATTTGTGCCAATTGAGGAATAATATTCAGTATGAGTAAATGGCATTTTCATAGAACAATAGTCTATCCTCCCAAATCTTTTTTCAAGTATTCGCTCAGCCTTATATAAATTAACATCGGAGTTTGTTAGAATACCGATGAATAATTTCGCCTTAACTGGAATAACTGGTTGAGCCATTTTATAATGATTCCAAAGATTTATTTCATATCTAATATTTGCATGATATACACCTTCTATATTAATTGGATTAATATTGAAAATGAAGATATATTTCAAGCAATTTATCTAATCCTATAGATGTAATGATATATTTATTAAGGTATAAGTTGAATTGAGAAACAATAATTTAGTATTGATAGGATCTATATCAAAAACTGGCTAGGAGCAATTCTATGTTATTCTTCTGTCCACTGGAATGATAATATATGATTGTTAAATCTTTTTAAAAGATATTCATGTTAATCAGATCCCCTCAATTTATGATCAGATCCGATAGCATTGAATATAATAGCATTAAGCATTGGAAAAATTTTGATTTTGGTAATCCTTTTATTGACATAACTATTTATTGTATTATAATTTATAGGTTGTTTTATCTAAATTCGATGATATT